>NZ_JBEGDD010000005.1:0-257005 GCF_040195595.1 Brevundimonas aurifodinae | reverse complement strand
CCGCGGCTCCCACGCCCGCTCCGGCCGCCCCGCGCCCCGCGCCCCCGGCCCGCCCGGTGGTCAACTTCGGCCAGCGGGTGCCCAAGGCTCCCAATCCGGCCCGCGCGCCGATCGATCGCCCCGCCTTCGGGGCCCGTTCGGCCCGCGAAGAGGCCATGGGTGGGGGTGAACGCGCCTATTCCGACCGGCCCCAGGGCGCCCGTCCGCCGGCCCGCCCTGCCGAGCCCGTCCGCTATTCGGCCCTGACCCCGCGTCCCGCGCCCGGCGCGGCCCGCCCCGGCGGCGCCCGCCCCGGCCCCGGCGGCCGCCCGGCCCCCAACGCCCCCCCGGCCGAGCCCAACGTCCTGCGCCCCAGCCGCGCGCCCGGCACCGGCTTCAGTCGCCCGGGCAAGCCCGGTGAGGAGGATCGCGACAAGCGTTTCAGTGACGCCGGCAAGGCCGTCAGCCGCACGCGCGGCGAGCCCAAGCGCCGCGAAGGCCGCCTGACCATCCAGGCCGTGGCCGGAGGAGACGAGGACGCCGCCGAGCGGATGCGCTCGCTGGCCTCGGTCCGCCGGGCCCGCGAACGCGAGAAGGAAAAGCGCAAGGGCGGCTCGACCGACACGCCGAACCGTCCGCGCGAAGTGGTCATCCCCGACGTCATCACCGTGGGCGATCTGGCCAACCGGATGGCCGTGCGCGGCGTCGATATCGTCAAGTTCCTGATGAAGCAGGGGCTGATGGTGAAGATCAACGACGTGATCGACACCGATACCGCCGAGCTGGTGGCCGACGAATACGGCATGACCGTCCGTCGGGTCTCCGATTCCGACATCGAGACGGGCTTCCTGTCCGACGCCGTCGATGCCGAGGCGACCACGCCGCGCGCGCCGGTCGTGGCCATCATGGGCCACGTCGACCACGGCAAGACCTCGCTCCTGGACGCGCTTCGCACAACCGACGTGGCGGCGGGCGAGGCCGGCGGCATCACCCAGCACATCGGCGCCTATCAGGTGAAGACGCCGAACGGCGAGGCCGTGACCTTCCTGGACACGCCGGGCCACGCGGCCTTCTCAGCCATGCGGACGCGGGGCGCCAACGTCACCGACATCGTCATCCTGGTGGTGGCGGCCGACGACGGGGTCATGCCCCAGACGATCGAGTCGATCTCGCACGCCAAGGCGGCGGGGGCCCCGATCATCGTGGCGGTCAACAAGATCGACAAGCCGGAGGCCGATCCGCAGAAGGTCGTCAACGAGCTGCTGCAGTACGAGATCATCGGCGAGGCCCTGGGGGGCGACACCCAGATCGTCGAGGTCTCGGCCAAGTCGCGCACCAACCTGGACGGCCTGATCGAGGCCATCCTGCTGCAGGCCGAGGTCATGGACCTGAAGGCCGATCCGGAACGCACCGCCGAGGGCGTGGTCATCGAGGCCAAGCTGGACAAGGGCCGCGGCCCGGTCGCCACCGTCCTGGTCAAGCGCGGCACGCTGAGAAAGGGCGACCTGGTCGTCGCCGGATCCAGCTTCGGTCGCGTCCGCGCCCTGCTGAACGAGCGCGGCGAGCAGTTGACCGAGGCCGGACCTTCGGTGCCGGTCGAGATCCTGGGCCTGGACGAGGCACCGTCGCCGGGCGAGCCCCTGGCTGTCGTCGAGTCCGAAGCCCGCGCCCGCGAACTGACCGAATACCGCGCCCGGGTGAAGCGCGAGAAGGCCACGGGCGGCATCAACCAGGTCAGCCTGGTCGACATGATGGCCAAGCTGGGCTCCAAGAAGATCTCGGAACTGCCGGTTCTCATCAAGTCGGACGTCCAGGGGTCGGGCGAGGCCATCCAGGGCTCGCTGGAGCAGATGGGCAACGACGAGGTCCGGGCCCGGGTCGTCCATTCCGGTGCCGGCGGCATTACGGAATCGGACGTCCAGCTGGCCAAGTCGGCCGGGGCCCCGATCCTGGGCTTCAACGTCCGCGCCTCCAAACAGGCCAAGGACCTGGCCGAGCGCGAGGGCGTGGAGATCCGCTACTATGCGATCATCTACGACCTGCTGGACGACATGAAGGGCGTGCTCTCGGGCATGCTGGCGCCGCTCCAGCGCGAAACATTCCTGGGCAACGCCCAGGTGCTACAGGTCTTCGACATCTCCAAGACCGGCAAGATCGCCGGCTGCCGGGTGTCCGAGGGCGTGGTCCGCAAGGGCGCCAAGGTCCGGATCATCCGCGAGGACGTCGTGGTTCTGGAGCTGGGCACGCTCGCCACGCTCAAGCGCTTCAAGGACGAGGTCAACGAGGTCCCGTCGGGCCAGGAGTGCGGCATGCATTTCCAGGGCTTCCAGGACATCAAGGTCGGCGACTACATCGAGTGCTTCACCGTCGAAGAGGTCAAGCGCAGTCTGTAGGGGTTTCCTATCCCTCTCCCTCCCCCGGCGGGGGAGGGTGGTCGAAGCGAAGCGGAGACCGGGTGGGGAGGGCCGGGCGAACCAGACACGGATCGCCCTCGATTTTCCTTGCCGCCCCCACCCGATCGCTTCGCGATCTGCCCTCCCCGTTCCGGGGAGGGAGATTCGGGTGTCGCCTCCCTTCGGCCGCAAGTCGCGGTATGAAGTGCGGCCATGCGTCGTCTGATCCCCGCCCTGTCCCTGATGATCGTCGCCACGCCCGTGGCCGCGGACACGCGCCTGCTCGCCTTCGACCCTGCCGATCGAGTGACCCGGGCTCTGACGCGCGGGGTGACGCTGGAGGTGGATCGCGGCCTGTTCGGCGCGATCACCGTGCGCCGCATCCTTTCGACCAGCGCGCGCGGCTCGGCCGACATCCGGCGCGGCGGCCCGGATGAGGCGCGGCGGGTCCTGCCTGACGGCGCGACCGAAGCCAGCGTCTACACCCTCCCCATGGAGGGCGACGGTCGCGGCCTGGCGCGGGCCCTGTGCCCCGGGGCCGACGCCACCTTCCTGGTGCTCGGCCGGGTCCGGGCGGGACGCCCCATCGACATGCACGCCACGGGCCGCTGGGCCGATGGGACCTATCGGCACTGCGTGACCCTGTCCTACCTCTATCGCGGAGAGTGGAGCGCCGGACCGCGTTCCACGGTGGTCGAGACGCCCTGATGCGAGCCGGGGGGCTTTTGCTGGCGGGACTTCTGGGGCTGGTCGCGGGGCTCTGGACCTGGACACGGCCGGGCGCGGACCTGCCGCCGGCTTCGGGCGAGGCCGTCACCGTCCATGTGCTAAACAATGGCTTCCACACCGACCTGGCGGTGCCGCGCGCGGCGCTCGAGGCGGGCGGCGGGCCCCTGGCGCAGGCGTCGCGCTCGGTCGGGGCCGGGGCCTGGATTCTGATCGGCTGGGGCGACGCGACCTTCTTCGTCGACACCACGCCGATGGAGGGGCGGCTGCTGGACGGGGCGCGGGCCTTCTTCCGGCCGGGCAATCCGTCGGTCGTCATGCTGGACCCCGAGACCGGCGACCCCTCGCGGCGCTTTCCGCCTGAGCGCCGTCGCACCCTGAGCCTCTCGCCTGAGGCCTTCAACGGGCTGCGCGGCCGAGTCGAGGCCTCGTTGGAGCTGACCGACGGCCGGCCTCGCCTGTCGACGGCGCGCGAGGAGGCGGGGGCGCATTTCTTCGCCAGCCACGAGCCTTTCTGGATCGGCTATCTCTGCAACGCCTGGACGGCTCGGGTGCTGAACGCGGCGGGTCTCGACATCCGTCCGTTGCGCGCCGTCACCGCCGGGGAAGTGGTCGCGACGGTGGACAGAGCGGCCACACAGGCCTAGACCGCCCGCCTTTCGCTTTTCCGAGCCGGGTCCGATCCCCGACGGCGAACAGGAACGACGCCCATGAGCAACCGCAAGCCCAAGACGAAGGCCACAGCCGGACTGGTCAGCCAGCGCCAGCTGCGCGCCTCGGAGATGATCCGCCACGCCCTGGTCGAGGTCATGCGCGAGAACGAGGTCCGCGATCCGGCCCTGGTCGGGGTGTCGGTGACGGTGACCGAGGTGCGGCTGTCGCCGGACCTCAAGCACGCGACCTGTTTCGTCGAGCCCCTGGGAGCCGGGATCGAGACCTCGGACACGGCCGGCCACATCGACGAGATCGTCAAGGCGCTGAACGCCCATGCCAAATTCCTGCGCGGCGCGCTGGGGCGGCACATCGACATGCGTTTCACCCCCGACCTGCGCTTCCGCCACGACGAGAGCTTCGCCGCCGCCGAGCGCCTGAATCGGCTGCTGGACGATCCCCGCGTCCGCGCCGACGTCGCCCCGCCCGTCGAGGACGACGACGCGTGACGATCCTCACCCGCCTCTTTGCGGGGGAGGGGGACCGCGAAGCGGTGGAGGGGGCGACCCCAGACACCGCCTTTGAAGCCGCCCCCTCCACCCCGACGCAAGGGCGTCGCGGTCCCCCTCCCCCGTTCGCTACGCTCCAAGGGAGGATTTAGCCGTGGGCCGTCGCAAGAAGGGCAATCCGGTCCACGGCTGGGTCTGCCTCGACAAGCCGTTCGAGATGGGGTCGACCGAGGCGGTGACCCGGGTGCGCCGCCTGTTCGACGCGCAGAAGGCCGGTCACGCGGGGACACTCGACCCGCTGGCCAGCGGCATCCTGCCGATCGCGCTGGGCGAAGCGACCAAGACCGTGCCGTTCATGATGGAGGCGGAGAAGGTCTATCGCTTCACCATCGCGTGGGGGGTCTCGACCGACAGCGTCGACCGCGAGGGTCAGATCATCGGCCGCTCCGACGTGCGCCCCCCGGTCGAGGCCGTGCGGGCGGCGCTTCCCGCCTTCGTCGGCGAGATCGACCAGACCCCGCCCCGCTTCAGCGCCATCAAGGTGGACGGCCAGCGCGCCTATGACCTGGCGCGCGAAGGCGCCGAGTTCGAGCTGGAGAGCCGCCGGGTCACCATCCATTCGGCCGAGGTCTCGAACGCGCCCGATGACGACCACGTCGAGCTGACGATCCGAACCGGCAAGGGCGTCTATGTGCGGTCCCTGGCCCGCGATCTGGCGGCCCTGCTGGGGGCCGAGGGGCACGTCTGCGCCCTTCGGCGCGAGCGGGTGGGGCCGTTCCGGGCGGAAAACGCCGTCACGCTGGATTTCCTGACCGATCTGGTGCATAGGGACGCCGCCTTGGAAGGCCTGCTGCCCGTTTCGACCGCCCTGGACGACATCCCGGAGCTGGCCGTGACGGATCAGGACGCCTTCTCGCTTCGGCAGGGACGGCCGATCGTTCTGCTCCCCCGACAGGTTGAAACCCTGAAGAGTCGCCTCACCGGCGGCTCTCGCACCGTTTCCGCCTTTCAGGGACAGACCCTCGTCGCTCTCGGTCAGTTGCGGGCCGGACGGCTAGAACCCGACCGCGTTTTCAATCTTTCCTGACTTCGGTCAGGGGACTCCAACTGGAGAATACCGATGTCGATCACTGCTGAACGCAAGCAGGAAGTCATCAATGACAACGCCCGCACGTCGGGCGACACCGGCTCGGCTGAGGTCCAGGTCGCGATCCTGTCGGAACGCATCGCCAACCTGACCGAGCACTTCAAGACCCACAAGAAGGACAACCACTCGCGCCGGGGCCTGCTCAAGATGGTCTCGCAGCGTCGTCGCCTTCTGGACCACCTGAACAAGGTCGATCGGGAGCGTTACACCGCCCTGATCACCAAGCTGAACCTGCGCCGCTAAGCGCAGACGGGAGGCCTCCTCGCGGAGGCCTTTCTTCTATCCGTGCACCCCGGCGAAGGCCGGGGTCCAGATCACGGGCTCCCCTGTGAGATCAGTGATCGCCTCTGGATCCCGGCCTTCGCCGGGATGCACGGTGAGTAGGATGAGGGCGCATCCGCATGACGCGAGGGCCAGGAACGGTCCTCAACCTCCCGGACCTTTCGCCATGGGGCGACGGGTTCACGGATCGAAGGACTGAACGCCCGACGCTCCACCCAATGATGGGACCCTGCGCGGAATCCGCCCGCAGGACACGAAAGACGAAACATGTTCGACATCAAACGCAAGACGATCGACTGGGCCGGACGCCCGCTGACGCTGGAGACGGGCCGCATCGCCCGCCAGGCTGACGGCGCCGTCCTGGCCACCTATGGCGAGACCGTGGTCCTGGCGACCGTCGTCTATGGCCGCGCGCCCAAGCCGGGCCTGGATTTCTTCCCCCTGACCGTCAACTACCAGGAAAAGACCTTCGCCGCCGGCAAGATCCCGGGCGGCTACTTCAAGCGTGAAGGCCGTCCGACCGAGAAGGAAACCCTGGTCAGTCGCCTGATCGACCGTCCGATCCGCCCCCTGTTCGTCAAGGGCTTCAAGAACGAGACCCAGGTCGTCATCACCGTGCTGCAGCACGATCTGGAGAACGATCCCGACATCGTCGGCATGGTCGCCACCTCCGCAGCCCTGACCCTGTCGGGCGTGCCCTTCATGGGCCCGATCGGCGCCGCGCGCGTCGGCTATGTCGATGGCGAGTTCGTGCTGAACCCGACCCTGGACCAGATGCCCGACTCGGCGCTGGACCTGGTCGTCGCCGGTACCTCGGACGCCCTGATGATGGTCGAGTCCGAAGCCAAGGAACTGTCCGAGCAGGTCATGCTGGACGCCCTGATGTTCGCCCATCGCGGCATGCAGCCGGTGATCGAGGCCATCATCGAGATGGCCGAGCACGCCGCCAAGGACCCGTTCGACTTCACCGCCGAGGATCACTCCGACGTCGTCACCGCCATCCAGTCACTGGTCGGCGAAGACATCAAGGCCGCCTACACCCACGTCGGCAAGCACGCCCGTCACGAAGCCGTCGGCGCCGCCAAGAAGAAGGCCTCGGCCGCCCTGGTGAAGACCGACGAGAACCCCGACGGGGTCGACTCGGCCAAGTTCGGCGTCGCCTTCAAGGAATGCGAGGCCCACGTCCTGCGTCGCGACATCATCGACAACGGCCACCGCGTCGACGGCCGCGCGCTCGACAAGGTCCGTGACATCGTCTCGGAAGTCGGCGTCTTCCCGCGCACCCACGGTTCGGCCCTGTTCACCCGCGGTGAAACGCAAGCCATCGTGGTCGCCACCCTGGGCACCGGCGAAGACGAACAGTACGTCGACGCCCTGTCGGGGACCTACAAGGAGAAGTTCCTCCTGCACTACAACTTCCCTCCCTATTCGGTCGGCGAGACCGGTCGGATGGGCGGCGCGGGCCGTCGCGAAATCGGTCACGGCAAGCTGGCCTGGCGGGCGATCCGTCCGATGCTGCCGTCGTCGGAAGAGTTCCCCTACACGATCCGCATCGTGTCGGAGATCACCGAGTCCAACGGCTCGTCCTCCATGGCTTCGGTCTGCGGCGCCTCGCTGGCGCTGATGGACGCGGGCGTTCCGCTCAAGAAGCCCGTCTCGGGCATCGCCATGGGCCTGATCCTGGAGCCGTCGGGCGAGTTCGCCATCCTGTCGGACATCCTGGGTGACGAAGATCACCTGGGCGACATGGACTTCAAGGTCGCCGGCACCCGTGACGGCATCACCTCGCTGCAGATGGACATCAAGGTCGCCGGCATCACCGAGGAGATCATGAAGACCGCCATCGCCCAGGCGTCGGCCGGCCGTCTTCACATCCTCGACGAGATGGACAAGGCCATCGACGGCGCCCGCACCGAGCTGGGTGAGTACGCGCCCAAGATCGAGTCCATCAAGGTTCCCGTCGACAAGATCCGCGACATCATCGGCACCGGCGGCAAGATCATCCGCGAGATCGTCGAAAAGACCGGCGCCAAGGTCAACATCGAGGACGACGGCACGGTCAAGATCGCGGCCTCGGACCAGGAAAAGATCGACGCCGCCAAGAACTGGATCAGCTCGATCGTGTCCGAGCCCGAGCCCGGCATGATCTATTCCGGCAAGGTCGTGAAGGTCGTCGACTTCGGCGCCTTCGTGAACTTCTTCGGGGCCAAGGACGGCCTGGTTCACGTCAGCCAGATCGCCCTGGAGCGCGTCGCCAACCCGGCCGACGTCCTGTCCGAAGGCCAGGAGGTCAAGGTCAAGTTCCTGGGCTTCGACGATCGCGGCAAGACCAAGCTGTCGATGAAGGTCGTCGATCAGGAAACCGGCGAGGACATCACCGACAAGATCAACGCCGAACGCGCCGAACGCGGCGAGCCCCCCCTGACCGAAGACACCGGCGGTGGCGGCAAGAAGCGTGAAGGCGGCGGAGACCGTGGCGGCGATCGCGGCCGCGGCCGCAGCCGTCGGGACTGATCTCCCGCGTCAACGTTGAGATGAACGAGGCCCCGCTGGCGACAGCGGGGCCTTTTTCGTTTTCTCCCTCCCCCGGCGGGGGAGGGTGGTCGTAGCGCAGCGAAGACCGGGTGGGGGCGGGCCGGCGAGCCAAACGCCAGGCATCACCGCCGTATCGCCTGCCGCCCCCACCCGGCGCTGCGCGCCTGCCCTCCCCCGTCGGGGGAGGGAGACATTCCGTCACCCTACGCCACGCACTCCGCCGGCTTCTCCTCGCCGGGTCCGTACTGCCCGCACGACCGGTCGATCTCGCCCTGGATCATCTCGCAGGGGTTGAGCGCGTTGCAGGGTGGGCGGGTCGCGGGGCTGACGGCGATGCAGCGGGCGACCAGGCGCGCGGAGGCGGCCTCGCCGACGGCTTCGCGGCAGGTGGCGGCGGGCGTGGCTTCGGCCGCTTCGGCTTCGGGCGGTGCTTCTTCCTGGGGCGGGGCGTCATCCGGCATCATCGCCGGCGGCGCCGCGACGGGATAGGCGGCCTCGGTCGCCGGGACTTCCGCCGCCTCGGGGGCAGGCTCGGACCCCCCACAGGCGGCGATCGACAGGCCGAGGGCGGCGATCAGGGCGAGGGACGGGCGAACGCGAGGCATGGCGGCGGCTCCGGGCGATCCAGGCCGCCGACGATGCGCCGCTTCGCCTTCCGTGCCTAGCCGCCTACGCCCGCTGGGCGAGTGCGGCCGCGACGGCTTCGCGCTGCAAGGTGAACAGGTGGCCGCAGCCGAGCTCCGCCAGTTGGAACAGCCGGTCGAACTCGGCCCGGGAGAAGCCGCGCTTCTCTCCGGTCGCCTGGATCTCGACGATGGTGCCCGACCCGGTCAGGACGAAGTTGCCGTCAGCCTCGGCGTTGGAATCCTCTTCGTAGTCCAGGTCCAGCACCGGGGTGTCGGCGAAGACACCGCACGACACGGCCGCGACCTGGTCCAGCACCGGATCGACGCTCAGCACGCCCTCGGCGCGGAGGTATCCCAGCGCCGAAGCCACCGCGACCCAGGCCCCGGTGATCGAGGCCGTGCGGGTGCCGCCGTCGGCCTGGATGACGTCGCAGTCGACCAGGACCTGACGTTCGCCCAGCGCCTTCAGGTCGATGACGGCGCGCAGGGACCGGCCGATCAGACGCTGGATCTCCTGGGTGCGACCCGATTGCTTGCCGGCGGCGGCCTCGCGACGGCCGCGCGTATGGGTGGCGCGGGGCAGCATGCCGTATTCGGCGGTGACCCAGCCCTGGCCGGTGTTGCGCATCCAGCCCGGCACCTTCTCCTCGATCGAGGCGGTGACCAGCACCTTGGTGTGACCGAACGAGACCAGGCAGGACCCCTCGGCATAGCGGTTGACGCCGGTCTCCAGCGTCACGGCGCGGAGCTGATCGGGGGTACGGTCGGAGGGGCGCATGAAGGCTCTCTGGCAGGCTTTGCGGAACGGGTCGGGCTGCTTATCCTGAAACCATGAGCCTGTATGCCCCCGACCGTCAGGCGACGCCGCCCGGGACGCCGCCTCCGACCTTGACCCTGCGCCCCGCGACCGTGGCCGACGCGGACACGCTCGCCACCTGGGACCGCGAGCCGCACGTCATCGCCTGTTCCAGTGACGACGCCGACGCCGAGGTCGCCTTCGGCGGCATCGAATGGGCCGAGGAACTGACCGTCTCGGCTTATGACAGCCACTATGTCATCGCCGAGGTCGAGGGCGAGCCGGTCGGCGTCATGCAGATCTGCGACCCCCATACCGAGCCGACCCACTACTGGGGCGAAATCGAACCCAACCTGCGCGCCATCGACATCTGGATCGGACCGGCGCACTGGCTGAACCGCGGCGTCGGCACGGCGATGATGAGCCAGATGATCGACCGCTGCTTCGCCGAGCCCGCCGTGGAGGCCATCGTCATCGATCCGCTGAACTCGAACGTCGCCGCGCATCGTTTCTATCAGCGCTTGGGGTTCAGGCCCGAAGGGCGTCGGATGTTCGACGACGACGACTGCCTGATCCACCGCCTGACCCGGTCGGGCTGGGAGGCGCGATGACCGTCCCGCTCAGTCCCCTGATGACGCCCCACTACGCCGGGCTCCAGGCCCTGGACCAGCGGGCCCGCGACATCTTTCGCAGTGTCGTCGAGACCTATCTGGAGACGGGCGAGCCGGTCGGGTCGCGCACCGTGTCGCGAGGCGGGGTGCATCTGTCGCCCGCCTCGATCCGCAATACGATGCAGGACCTGACTCTGGCGGGCCTCCTGGCCGCGCCCCACACCTCGGCGGGGCGCATTCCCACCCACGCCGGTCTGCGCCTGTTCGTCGACGGCCTTCTGGAGATCGGCGACATCGGCGCGGATGAGCGCAAGGAGATCGACGCGCGTCTCGTCGGGCGCGGACGCGGTTTCGACGAGGCGCTGAACGAGGCCTCCGCCCTGCTCAGCGGCCTTGCGGGCGGGGCGGGCATCGTCGCCAGTCCGGTGCGGGACGCGGGCGTCAAACATGTGGAGTTCGTGGCGCTCGGCTCGGGCCAGGCCCTGGCCGTGCTGGTCGCCGACGACGGCACGGTCGAGAACCGGCTGATGCCTCTGGCGGCCGGGGTCACGCCCTCGACCCTGCAAGAGGCGTCCAATTTTCTGAACGCCCGGCTGAAGGGCCGGCCCCTGGCCGAGGCGCGCCAGGAGATGGGGGCCGAGCTTGAGGCCGCCCGGCGCGACCTGGACGCCGCCGCCGCCCGTCTGGTTGAGGAGGGGCTGGCCGCCTGGTCGGGCGGCGGCGACCGCGACCGGTCCCTGATCGTCCGGGGCCGGGCCAATCTGCTCAGCGACGCCGGGGCCGCCGAGGATCTGGAGCGGGTGCGGGTCCTGTTCGACGACCTGGAGCAGAAGGAACAGCTGATCGGTCTGCTGGACGGGGTGGGAAGCGCCCAGGGCGTGCGGATCTTTATCGGGGCCGAGACGCGGCTGTTTTCGCTTTCGGGTTCCGCTGTCGTCGCGGCGCCCTATATGACGGGCCGCCAGCGGGTTCTGGGCGCCATCGGCGTGATCGGACCCGCGCGACTGAACTACGCCCGCATCATCCCGTTGGTGGACTACACCGCCCGGGTGCTGGGGCGCATCCTGGACGGACAAGACACGTGACCGATACGACGAACCCCGATTTCGAGCCCTCCGCCCTGGACGAGGCCATCGCCAATGCCGAGGCCGGGCTGGACGCCACGCCCGGCGGCGACGACCTGGGCCCGCTCGATGCCATGATCGCCGAGCGCGACCAGTGGAAGGACCGCGCCATGCGCGCCGCCGCCGAGGCCGACAACGTCAAACGCCGAACCGAAATCCAGATGAACGACGCCCGGGCCTTCGCCATCCAGCGTTTCGCCAAGGATTTGCTGGGCGTGGCCGACAATCTGGAGCGCGCGCTGCAGGCCGCGCCCAAGGACGCTGACGCCGGCGAGGCCGGGCTGGTGACCGGGCTGGAACTGACCCAGAAGTCACTGCTTCAGGCCTTCGAGGCCAATGGGCTGAAGCGCGTCGCGCCGGGCCTGGGCGACCCGTTCGACCCGCACCTGCACCAGGCCATGCTGGAACAGCCCTCGACCGAGGCTCCCGGCGGCACGGTGATCCAGACCATGCAGGCGGGCTACGAGCTGTTCGGCCGCACCGTGCGGCCGGCCATGGTCGTGGTCGCGGCCAAGGGATCGGGTCCGCAGGGGTCGAACCCCTATGGCGCTGCGGCGGCGACGAACGGCAGTGCCTTCGACGGCAAGGCGTGAAGAACAATCCTCCCCCGAGGAGCGAAGCAGAACGGGGGAGGGGGACCACGAAGTGGTGGAGGGGGCGGCCGCGCACGCCGGCGTCTGGAGCCGCCCCCTCCACCATCCTTCGCCAAGAGGCTTCGGCTGGTCCCCCTCCCCCGCCAAGCGCGGGGGAGGATTAAGTTACTTCAGCTTCGCCTCGAACAGGGCCAGCAGCCGCGCCCAGCCGTCGGCGGCTTCGGCGGAGCGATAGCTGGGCCGGTAGTCGGCGTGGAAGCCATGGGGCGCACCCTCGTACAGCTTGATACCGCTTTCGGTCTGGCCCGCCGCCTCCAGCGCGGCCTGCATCGCCGCGACGGTGTCGTTGGGGATGCCGCCGTCGGCCGAGCCGTAGTTGCCGATCACGGCACCCTTCAGGTCGTCGGCCAGATCGACGGGCCAGGGCCGCCCGGCCTCGATCTGTTCGGGCGTCGCGCCGGCCGACGGGGCCAATCGGCCGTACCAGGCCACCCCGGCGTCGATGGCGGCGAACCGCGCCGCCGCCTGCCAGACCACCTTGCCGCCCCAGCAGAAGCCGGTGATCCCGACCCTGTCCGTATTGGCCCATAGCTGACCGGAGGCCCACTCCAGGGTGGCGGCGATGTCGCCCATCACCTGCTCGTATCCCGCCTGGGCCACGATGGCCTGGACCGCCCGCATGTCGGCCAGCGGCGCCGGGTCCTCGACCCGCACGAAGAAGGCCGGCGCGACGGCGGCATAGCCGGCCTTCGCCAATCGCCGGGCCACGTCCATGATGTAGGCGTGCAGGCCGAAGATCTCGGAGACCACGATCACCACGGGAAAGGGGCCGTCGCCTTCGGGCCGGGCCACATAGGCCGGCAGGTCGAACCCGTCGGGCGCGGGATAGGACACCATGCCGGTCTCCAGCCCCGTTTCGTCGGTCACGATCGGCTGGGCCTCCTGCGCCAGGGCCGCGACGGCGTATCCGGTGAACACCGCCCCCGCCGTCAGTCCGGCCAGCCCTCTGCGCGACAGGTTGAAATCGGACGGCTCATTGCCCTCGGGGCGGATCAGGACGGTCATGGGCGGCTCTCCGGTGTCTCGAGGGCCGGGACCTTGGAGCGGCGGGGCCGTTCCGTCGAGTCACGCCCCCGCGACCTCATGCCGCCCGCCTGAGGGTCAGGTTGATGCGGCCGCCGCCGGGCACGAGGCTCGACGAGCCGCCCACGATGCGGTCGATGCCGTGCCGGGCCAGCCGCGAGGGGCCCGACAGGGCGCAGACATCGCCCGACGCCAGCCTCAGCGATCGCGTGGGACCGCCTCCGGCCGGGCCGATGCGGAACAGGGCGGTGTCGCCCAGAGACACCGACAGCACCGGCTGGGTCAGGTCCGCTTCGTCCTTGTCCTGGTGCAGCCCCATCCGCGCGTCCGCTTCATAGCGGTTGACCAGACAGGCGTCCGGCGGCGGCGCGCCCGTCAGGTCCGACCAGAGCGCGAGAAGGCTGTCCGGGATCGCCGGCCACGGCCGTCGGGTGACGGGATGGATCGGCTGATATCGATATCCCGCCCGGTCCGACACCCACCCCAGCGGACCCAGATTGGTCATCCACACCGAGAACGGCCGGCCGCCCGGCGTGACGGGCCGATAGGGCGCGGCCTCCGCCATCGCCACCGCGATCTGCGCCATCAGATCGGCCTGCGCCGACGGATCGAGACGGCCGGGCCAATACAGAAAGCCCGGCAGGTCGGGAAAGGGTGTCATCGGGCTAATCTGGGGCGCGACCGCGTCGCGCGCGATGGCCGCCCTCAACGCGTGAAGTAATAGTCCGCGATCTGGCAGCTGTTGACGCCGCCGCGTTGCAGGGTCTCGCCGTTGTCGAACTCGGCGCGCAGCGAGTATCGGCAGGCCCCGCTGCCGTCGTCGATCGACACCCGCGCGCTCCGACCCGGGGCCAGGCCACCGGCTCCCAGCAGATCGCCCGTCCAGCCGCCGCCGGACGAGACATAGAGGCGCGTCATGGTCCAGCCGGTCTGGTTGTGGACCCGGACGTCCCGGTTCTGGGCGTCGTTCGACTGGCGCAGGGCGGCCACCGGCCGGGAGCCCGCGCGCTCGACCGCCTCACCGCCCGGCACGGCCCAGGCCGGCGCCCCGACCAGCATCGAGGCGCTGACGATCAGGACGCCGAGACGGAGCGGAGAAAGACGCATGAACAGAACCGGACCGGCGCGAGCCTGCGCCCGCAATCCTTCCACCTTGGACCATCGCGCCTCGGGGGAAAACTGATGCGACCTGACTCGACCTGATTCGGGCGCAAGCCCTTGCGGGGGGTTGGGACTTTCCCATATGCCGACCAGCCCGAGAGACCCCGCCGTTCGTGGGGTTTACCGGAGAAACAGAACCCAACCTGCCGTGCTCGCGCCCCCGCGAGGCGGCGCAAACAAAACGGGGGCGGTCACGCGCGGCGCTTTCTGATAAGGCCGCCGCATCGCCCGCCAGACGGAGAGACATAAGGCTCATGGCCAAGATCATCGGTATCGACCTCGGCACCACCAATTCGTGCGTCGCCGTCATGGACGGCAAGAACCCCAAGGTCATCGAGAACGCCGAGGGCAACCGCACCACCCCGTCGGTGGTCGCGATCCAGGACGGCGGCGAGACCCTGGTGGGTCAGCCGGCGCGTCGCCAGGCGGTGACCAACCCCGCCAACACCTTCTTCGCCATCAAGCGCCTGATCGGCCGCAACTTCGACGATCCGATCGTGGCCAAGGACAAGGGCATGGTGCCCTATGAGATCGTCAAGGGTCCGAACGGCGACGCCTGGGTGCGCGCCAACGGCAAGGACTATTCCCCCCAGCAGATCTCGGCCTTCACCCTGATCAAGATGAAGGAGGCCGCCGAGGCCTATCTGGGCGAGAAGGTGACCCAGGCCGTCATCACCGTCCCCGCCTATTTCAACGACAGCCAGCGTCAGGCGACCAAGGACGCCGGCAAGATCGCCGGTCTCGAGGTCCTGCGCATCATCAACGAGCCGACGGCGGCCGCGCTCGCCTATGGGCTGGACAAGAACGACGGCCAGAAGATCGCGGTCTATGACCTGGGCGGCGGCACCTTCGACGTCTCCATCCTGGAGATCGGCGACGGCGTGTTCGAGGTGAAGTCGACCAACGGCGACACCTTCCTGGGCGGCGAGGACTTCGACGTGCGCCTGGCCGACTATCTGGCCGACGAGTTCAAGAAGGAACAGGGCGTCGACCTGCGCCAGGACAAGCTGGCCCTCCAGCGCCTGCGCGAAGAGGCCGAAAAGGCCAAGAAGGAGCTCAGCTCCACGACCCAGTACGAGGTCAATCTGCCGTTCATCACCATGAACGCCTCGGGCCCGCTGCACCTGAACATCAAGCTCAGCCGCGCCAAGCTGGAAGCCCTGGTCGACGACCTGATCCAGCGCACCATCGAGCCCTGCGCCAAGGCGCTGAAGGACGCGGGCCTCAAAGCCTCGGACATCGACGAGGTGGTGCTGGTCGGCGGCATGACCCGCATGCCCAAGGTGCAGGAGGCCGTGAAGGCCTTCTTCGGCAAGGAACCGCACAAGGGCGTCAACCCTGACGAGGTCGTGGCGCTGGGCGCCGCCGTTCAGGCCGGCGTGCTGCAGGGCGACGTCAAGGACGTGCTGCTGCTCGACGTCACGCCCCTGACGCTGGGGATCGAGACCTTGGGCGGCGTCTTCACCCCCCTGATCGAGCGCAACACGACCATCCCGACCAAGAAGAGCCAGGTGTTCTCGACCGCCGACGACAATCAGTCGGCCGTGACCATCCGCGTCTTCCAGGGCGAGCGTCCGATGGCCGCCGACAACAAGATGCTGGGTCAGTTCGACCTGATGGGCATTCCGCCCTCGCCGCGCGGCATGCCGCAGATCGAGGTGGCCTTCGACATCGACGCCAACGGCATCGTCAACGTCTCGGCCAAGGACAAGGCGACCAACAAGGAACAGTCGATCCGCATCCAGGCCAACGGCGGCCTCTCGGACGCCGACATCGACAAGATGGTCAAGGAAGCCGAGGCCAACGCCACCGCCGACAAGGCCAGGAAGGACCTGGTCGAGGCCCAGAACGCGGCCGACAGCCTGATCCACTCGACCGAGAAGGCCCTGGCCGAACACGGCGACAAGGTCGGCGCCGACGAAAAGGCCGCCATCGAAACCGGCCTGACCGAGCTGAAGGCGGCCCGCGACGGCACCGACCCCGAGGACATCCGCGCCAAGACCAACACCCTGGTCCAGGCCTCGATGAAGCTGGGCGAGGCCATGTACGCCCAGGCCGCCGGCGGCTCGGGTGACGACGCCCCCGCCGACGACGGCGTGGTCGACGCCGAGTTCGAGGAGGTCTCCTCGGACGACGATCAGAAGAAGAGCGCCTGATGCACGTCCCTCCCGAACACGATCGGGAGGGCGTCTCAGGAGACCGCAGGGCGGCGGCGCCGGACGGAGTGAGAGAAGTGAGAGTCACTTTCACCCACTCTCGCTCCAACGGCGCTCCCGGCCGCATTCTTGCATCATCGCCCCCGACGCCCATGTCTCTGGCGTCGCCGTTCCGGATAGATCGCCCGCAAACAAGAGGCGTGAACGGAATGTCAGGGGTTGGCAGAGGACCATCGGCGCATGGCGCGTGACTATTACGAAGTGCTGGGGGTCGATCGGGGGATCGACGCCGCCGGCCTGAAATCCGCCTATCGCAAGCTGGCGATGGAACATCACCCGGACCGCAACGGCGGCTCGGAAGAGTCCATGGCGAAGTTCAAGGAGCTGTCGGAGGCCTATTCGGTCCTGTCCGATGACAACAAGCGGGCCGCCTACGACCGGTTCGGCCACGCGGGCGTCAATGGCCAGGGCGGCGGCGGCCAGCAGGGCTTCCACGACGTCAACGACATCTTCGCCCAGGTCTTCGGCGACGCCTTCGGCGACGTGTTCGGCGGACGCCGACAGTCCAATGGCCCGCGACGCGGCTCGGACCTGCGCTACGACCTCGAGATCACCCTGGAGCAGGCCTACAAGGGCGCCGAGGTCGAGATCGCCGTGCCGACCACGGCGACGTGCGAGACCTGCACCGGTTCGGGCGCCAAGCCCGGGGCCAAGCCCTCGACCTGCTCGACCTGCAACGGCGCGGGCCGCATCCGCCAGGCCAACGGCTTCTTTCAGATGGAGCGCACCTGCCCGTCGTGCGGCGGCCAGGGCCAGCGTCTGGCGGCCGCCGACGTCTGCACCAGCTGTCACGGCCACGGTCAGGTCCGAAAGACCCGCAAGCTGGCGCTGAAGGTCCCGGCCGGGGTCGACGACGGCTCGCGCATCCGCCTGTCGGGGGAAGGCGACGCCGGCACGCGGGGTGGCCCGCGCGGCGACCTCTATGTCTTCCTGTCGGTCCAGCCCCACGACCTGTTCGAGCGCGACAATCTGGATCTGCTGGTCACCGTGCCCGTGCCCATGACGGTCGCGGCCCTGGGTGGCGACATCGAGGCCCCATGCCTGGTGTCCGAGGCCTGCGACGGCCAGTGCAAGGCCCCCGTCAGCGTCCCCGCCGGGGCCCAGACCGGCAAGACGGTCCGCATCCGCGGCAAGGGCATGCCCCACCTGAACGGCCGCCAGCGCGGCGACCTGGTGGTGGAACTGTTCGTCGAGACCCCTACCGACCTGACGCCCCGCCAGAAGGAGTTGATGCAGGAACTGGCGGCCTCCTTCGGCGACGACCAGAGCCCCCGGAACTCCTCCTTCGCGGGCAAGGCCAAGCGTTTCTGGGCCGACATCCTGGGAGCCGAGGAGCCCCGGTCCCAGCGCGAGAGCGCCCAGTGAGGGTTCGCGGGGGGCCCGCCCGGTGAGCGACCTGTTTCACGTCGGCATCTCCGGCGCGCGCGGCCGCATGGGGCGGGCCGTCAGCCAGGCCCTGGACGCGCGCGACGACGTCGTGGTCGCCGTCCGCTTCGACTGGGGCGAGACGCCGGATCTGTCGCTGTGCGACGTCGTCATCGACTTTTCGACCGCCGAGGCCTCGGTCGCCCTGGCCCGGATCGCGGCCGAACGCGGTGGCCCCGCTCTGGTGATCGGATCGACCGGCTTCTCGCCGGAGCAGGACAAGGAGATCGCCCGTGCCGCCGAACGCATCGCCATCGTCCGCAGCGGCAATTTCTCGCTGGGCGTCAACATCCTGATCGGTCTGGTCGAACACGCGGCCCAGAGGCTGGACGCGCGCGACTGGGACATCGAGATCGCCGAGGCCCATCACCGAAAGAAGGTCGACGCCCCCTCCGGCACCGCCCTGATGCTGGGCGAGGCCGCCGCCGCCGGGCGCGGCCGTGACCTCGCAGACCTTCGCAGCCCCCCCTACGACGGCGTCGGCGAGCCGCGCGAGACCGGCCGGATCGGCTTCTCTTCCATTCGGGCGGGTGGGATCGTCGGCGAGCACACCGTCCTGTTCGCCTCGGAGGACGAGGTGGTGACCCTCAGCCACTCGGCCATCGACCGCTCCCTGTTCGCCAAGGGCGCCGTCGCCGCCGCCGCCTGGGCCCGCAGCCGGGGCCCCGGCCTCTACGACATGCAGGACGTGCTGGGCTTCCGGCAGGCCTAGTTTGTGGCGCTACCGCTCGCGACGCGGTCGCTCGCTGCTTGAGCGCGATGTCCTCACTCCCCCACCGTCATCCTCGGACTTGATCCGAGGATCGGACTGTCCGCAGCGGGCATGATGGAGGTGTCCCCTCCATCTCGTCTCACGCTGCTTGAACGGCCTGCGGAGCCTCCGGTCCTCGGATCAAGTCCGAGGGCGACGGATATCTGCTCAAGCGACCCGCTCGAACTCCAGGAACAGCGGATCGGTGTCGCCAAGCCGCTTTTCCTCGTAGCGGGTGACGACGTGATCCTCCGGCGCGGCCTTCCAGTCCGCCGCCTCGTCGGCCAGCGACACCAGCCCCGGCGTGACCAGGAACCGCTCCAGCGCCCAGCCGGCGTAATCCTTCCAGTCCGTGACGAACCGCAACCGCCCGCCGGGTTTCAGGACCCGCGCCAGTTCGGCGGCGAGCTCGGGCTGGATCAGGCGGCGCTTGTTGTGGCGCGCCTTGTGCCAAGGGTCGGGGAACAGGATCATCACCCGGTCCAGACAGGCGTGGGGCAAGGCCGAGACCACCGCCCGGGCGTCGTCGTCGTGCAGCCGCACGTTCTTCAGCCCGCCCTCCTCGATGTGCCGCAGAGCCGAGGCCACGCCGTTGATGAAGGGCTCGCAGCCGATCATCAGCGCCGTCGGATGCCGGGCCGCCTGCGTTGCCAGATGCTCGCCCCCGCCGAAGCCGATCTCAAGCCAGACTTCGGACGCGCCGGGCATGAGGGCCTGAACGTCGATCTTTCCCGTCGCGGGCACGGGAAGTCGCACCGACGGCATCAGGGTGTCGAACAGCGCCGCCTGACGCGGCTTGACTGCGCGGGACTTGATACGACCATAGGACCGAAGGGGCCCTGTGGCTCTCGGATGCAGCGGATCGCCGGGCTTTTTGGGAGGGGAAGCGGGCATCGGCGGGCCTATAACGCAAAATCGCCGGTCGCGCCTCTCAGCGCCGACCGGCGATCACGATGCCCGATCCGGAGATCAGGCGGGGTGGGCTCAGGCCAGCGCCTTCAGCTTGTCGACCAGATCGACCTTCTCCCAGCCGAAGCCGCCGTCGACGTCCGGCGCGCGGCCGAAGTGGCCATAGGCCGCCGTGCGCGCATAGATCGGCTTGTTCAGGCCCAGGTGCTCGCGGATGGCGCGCGGCGTGGCGCCCCCGATCAGGCCCAGGATGTTGGTCTCCAGCACGGCCTCGTTGACCGCGCCCTTGCCGGTGCCGTGCAGGTCGACGTGGATCGACTGGGGCTTGGCGACGCCGATGGCATAGCTGATCTGGATGGTGCAGCGATCCGCCAGGCCCGCCGCCACGACGTTCTTGGCCAGGTAGCGGCAGGCGTAGGCGGCCGAACGGTCGACCTTGGTCGGGTCCTTGCCGCTGAAGGCGCCGCCGCCGTGCGGCGAAGCCCCGCCATAGGTGTCGACGATGATCTTGCGGCCCGTCAGGCCGGCGTCGCCATCGGGCCCGCCGATCTCGAAGATGCCGGTCGGATTGATGTGCCAGACGGTGTTCTCGTCGGTGAAGCCTTCCGGCAGGACCGCCAGGATGTGCGGCTTGACCAGGTCGGCGACCTGTTGCTGCGTCATGCCCTTGGCGTGCTGGGTCGACAGGACGATGGAGGTGGCGCGGACCGGCTTGCCGTCTTCGTACTGGATGGTGACTTGGCTCTTGGCGTCCGGCTCCAGGCGCTTTTCGCCCGCGTGACGGACGTCGGCGAGACGCTTCAGGATGTTGTGGCTGTACTGCAGGGTCGCCGGCATCAGCTCGGGCGTCTCGTTGGACGCATAGCCGAACATGATGCCCTGATCGCCCGCGCCCTCATCCTTGTCGCCGGCGGCGTCCACGCCCACGGCGATGTCGGCCGACTGGCCGTGCAGCCGGTTGATGAACTCGAACGTCTCCCAGTGGAAGCCGTCCTGCTCATAGCCGATGTCCCTGACCGCGGCGCGCACGGCGGCCTCGATCTCGGCCTCGACGCCGGGGGCCCAGTTGCCGTCGGTGTCCATGATGCCCTGGCCCCGGATCTCGCCGGCCAGCACCACCAGGTTCGTCGTCGTCAAGGTCTCGCACGCCACCCGGGCATAGGGATCCTTGGACAGGAACAGGTCCACGACCGTGTCGGAGATGCGGTCCGAGACCTTGTCGGGATGGCCCTCGGACACGCTTTCCGAGGTGAACAGGAAGGACGAACGGGACAAGGTCTGGCTCCGGGAGGTCGCGCGGCCGCGCGGCGTGGCGCGCAGACATATAAAGATATCTTTATGCGATCAAGGGATGGCTGATCGCGACCTGCCCGGTCCGCGCGAAGGCGCTCAGCTCGCTTGGCGCAGCGGGGTGTCCAGGGATGTCGCCGCGTGCTCGTCGAGGAACGTGGCGAGCGCGACGAGCGGCAGGGGACGGGATAGCCAGTAGCCCTGGATGACGTCGCAGCCGAGCAGCGACAGGCAGGCCACGATCGCTTCGGTCTCGACCCCCTCGGCCACGACCGACATGCCCAGACTGTGGGCCAGATCGATCGTCGACTTCATGATCAACCGATCGCGCTGGCTGTCCGCCAGTTCGGTCACAAGCGACCGATCGATCTTCAGTTCGTCGGCATTGAGCAGCTTCAGATAGGCGAGGGAAGACAACCCGCTGCCATAGTCGTCGATCGAAATCTTCAGGCCGACGGCACGGAAAGCCGCGATGGCGGAGCGCGCCTTGTCCGGATTGTCGATGACGGCGGTCTCGGTGATTTCGAGACACAGGTCCGCGTCCACGGCGGAGGCGAACTGGATCACCTTGTCCTTGAACGCGTCGTCCGCCAGCAGCCGCCCGGAGATGTTCAGGGCGATGGTGACGTCGTGACCCGAGGCGCGCAGGCGAATCTGGTCCTGAATGGCGCGCAGGATCGACCACTCCGTCAGCGCCCGGATCTGCCCCGTCTGCTCGGCGATGGGGATGAACAGATCGGGCGGCACGAACCCGCGGATCGGATGGTGCCAGCGGCAGAGCGCCTCCACCGAAGTGACCTGCCCGTCGGCGGTCTGCATCTTGGGCTGGTAGTGAAGGCTGATCTCGTTTCGGCCCAAGGCATCGATCATCTCGGTCATCAGGGCCAGATTGTTATCGGCCGAGGCGAAGGTCGCTTCGTCGTAGACGCAGACCCGATCAACCGCGCCGCCGGCGCGATCCAGCGCGCGGGTCGCCCGCTCGACCAGTTCGGTGGGCGAGGTCCCGACGGCGTCGGCGGTGGCGATACCGGTGCGCAGGAAGACGTCGACCGAGTGGCCCTCGATCTGAAAATTGGTTTCCAGTCGACGCAACCGGTTCAGCAGGGCGTCGAACGCGTCCGGCGACAGGTCGGTCCGGGCGAACGCCAGGACCGAGGAGGAGATGTGGGCCACCTGGGCCGGCTCGCCCAGGCTCGACAGGCGGGCCGCGAGCTCGCGCATGACCAGATTTGTGACGTTGTAGCCGACGACACCGCGCATCTCGGCGTACCGCTCGATCCCCACGGCGAACACGACCTGCCCTGTCTGGGGCCCGGCCTCGATCCATTCGATGAGAGCTCGCCGGTTGGGCAGCTGGGTCTCGGCGTGATGCAGAGCCAGCCGACGCAGCCCGGCCTCCCGCTCGGCCACGATCTCGCGGCCCCGACGCATCAGTTCCGAGCGAGCGGCCCAGACGCCGAACAGGACCTGGGTACCGAGCAGGGCGGCGATGTCGATGCTGACCGGCGTCGCCTGCTGCAGGACCAGGGGGATCGCGACGATGCCGCCGCCGACGATGACATGGCGGACCATCAGGTCGCGGAGGCGTCGACCGTCCCGCCGAGGCAGAAGCAGCAACCCGAGGCCGAGGCACAGGATCAGTATCGCCCCCGGATGGAGCGTCATCAGGGTCCGGCCGGCCACGATGCTTTCATAGGCCAGGCCGTGGATCACCACGCCGGGCAACAACCCGACGGGGGTGGCGAACTCGTCGCCGAGCTCCAGCGCGGTCGCGCCGATCAGAATGACGCGTCCCTCGACCGATCGCGGGTCGAAGCGGTCGTTCAGCACGTCGTCAAAGCTCAGGTGCGGCAGGGTGCGGCGATCGATTCCGAAATCGATGGCAAACTCGCCCTCGCGGGTCACTCCGGCCAGATTGGCGGCCAGTGACGCGCGCTGGCCCATCGAAGACCGGTAGCCATAGCGGCGGACTTCACCGTCCTCGTCCACCGGCACATTGACCGAAGCGATCAGGGCGTCGCGCATGAGCATCGGGATCGGCAGGTTCTGGACGACGCGGCTTTCTCCGGCGCCATAGCTGTCCATCTGCCGGAAGGAGCCGAGGGTCACCTGGCCCGGATACCGCGAGATCATCCCGGCCAGGGCCGCGTCGGATTCGGCGTCCGAAGCCGCGCTGAAGTCCACGTCGATCGCGACCAGGGTGGCGCCGGCGCCGAGCAGCCGATCGATGGCCTCGGCGTAGCGCTCTCGCTCCCAAGGCCAGGTCTCCGCCCGGCTCAGGCTGCGGGAATCGATCTCGACGATCACCAGCCCCTTGCTGGCCTCGCTGCGCACGTTGTCGAAACGCCAGCCGTTGAACAGGTCATCGATCGGCCGCAGCGCGCCGAACCAAAGGGCCAGGCCGACGGCGGCCAGGATGAGGGAGGAACCAATCGCGTTCCGCACCCATCCCCGCCGCCACAGCGTGGTGACAAGCGTCTTCAAATCGAGACCGGCGATGGGTGGAAGGCTTCTCTGCCCTTGCCCGAGGCTTCAGCGCCTTGGTTCACTTCAGGGGTATTGATCGCCGCCGAGGCGTTCCCGTTCCCGTTGCCGGCACCGGAGTTGGCGTTGCCGCCCCCATTGCCGTTGCCGGGGTTTCCGGTGCTGGTCCCGCCGCCGTTGCCATTTCCGGGACTGGTGGTGGTGCCACCGCTGCCGACGGTTCCACCGGCGTTGCCGTTGCCGTTGCCGTTGCCGTTGCCGTTGCCGGGATTTCCGGTGCTGGCCTCACCGCCACCGCCGCCGCCGTTCCCAGGGTTCGGGCTCCCGCCCCCGTTGCCGGGATTTGCGTCGCCGCCCCCGTTGCCGTTGCCCGGATTGGCGTTGCCTCCAGGGTTACCGTTGCCGGGGTTGGACCCCCCGTTCTCGCCGCCGCTGCCGGGATTGGCGTCGCCGCCCCCGTTGCCGGGGTTGGACCCGCCGTTCCCGCCGTTGCCGGGGTTGGACCCGCCGTTCCCGCCGTTGCCGGGATTGGCGTTGCCGCCCCCGTTGCCGGGATTGGCGTCGCCGCCCCCGTTGCCGGGGTTGGACCCACTGTTCCCGCCGCCGTTGCCGGGATTGGCGTCGCCGCCCCCGTTGCCGGGGTTGGATCCACTGTTCCCGCCGCCGTTGCCGGGATTGGCATTGCCTCCAGAGTTACCGTTACTGTTGCCGGGGTTGCCGGTGCTGGTCTCGCCGCCGCCGTTCCCGTTCCCAGGGTTCGGATTCCCGCCCTCGTTGCCGGGATTGGGGTTGCCATTCCCCGGGTTCGCGTTCCCGCCGGACGGGTTGCCGTCATTGCGGTTCAGCTCGGCTGCGGCCTGCACGCCTGCGACGCTCGGCGACGCATAAAGCGGCCCGTTCCCGACCTCGCCAAAACCGGTCGGGGACACGGCCGCCGAGGCCGCGGCTACGGATCCCACCGGATTCTGAACCAGTCCGCCGGAGGCCTCGCTGTAGTCGATCGGCGCGACGGTCACCGCCGCCGTCTCGACCGGCACCGAGGCGCTGGGCGCAGAGACATCGACCGAGGCCGGCTGCTCGCGCGTGACCACGGCGGTCGCGCCGGCTGCGACATCGCTGGTCGCATTGCCACTGTTGGAGCGCACCTCGACCAGGCCCTCGGCCACATGGACGCGATCGCCCTGGGCATCGACGCTGATGGTGAAGGTCGTGCCCTTCACGACGGCCGCCAGGAGCGGCGTCTCGACGCGGAAGTGCGGCCGGGATCGGCGATCGACCTGGAACAGGGCCGAGCCCAGGTCCTGGAGAATGCGGGTCACGCCCCCCTGTTCGGGGGCCAGGGTCGTGCGGCTGCTGGGCCCCACGACGATCCGCTGGTCGCCATCGACGATGACCGCGCGGCCGCCCTGGCCCGTGGTGACGCTGGTGCCGATTGGCAGGACCTGGCCGACCGTGCCGTTCGTCGCCGCGCGGGCGGGCAGGGCGACGCGAACAGAGCCGCTGACCTCGCGCAGTTGCCAGTCCAAGGCCAGGGCCGAGGTGGTGCCGAACAACCAGATCGAGGCCGTGGCGGCGATGAAGAGTCGATTCGTGGACATGATGGTCCCTCCCAAGTATCGCAGAAATACAGAGGCTTGATTTCCACCTCTTTAAGGGACGGCGTTAATGCGATCTTGAAAACTGCAAGGACAATCTGCGCCTCATCCCGACGTCCGGCTGAAGGGCCGCAGTCTGTGCTCACTGACATTCGATCGATCGCTAGAATTGTGCTGTTCTCACTGGCCCTCGGGCTCGGTATGACCGGCCATACCAGTCGTTCTCTGGCCGAAACGCCGACGACCTGCGCGCAGGACTGCTTTGTTCTCACCAGTCTGAGCATACAGGGTGTGACCGCCTACCCGCTGGCGGACCTGTCCGGGACCTATTCGGACTACCTCGCCCGGGAAATCGGCGTGGCCGATCTGGTCCGCACGGCGGACGCCATTACCGAGCACTACCGGCGGGATGGCTACTTCCTGACGCGGGCCGTCGTGGCCCCGGGCGACCCCACCTCCGGGTCCGCGCAGATCGTCGTCTATGAAGGCTATATCGGAGAGGTGGTGGTCGAGGGATCCGGCGCGACCGCCGTGTCCGGCATCCTGAAGCCGCTGGAACTGCAGTGGGTGCTGACCATCCGCGAACTCGACCGTCGGCTGGCCCTGGCGTCCGATGTCCCGGGTATCCGCCTGACCAACCGGATCGAGCCCATCCTGGACAATCCGGCGCGGCACCGGCTGGTCGTCACGGCTGAACTGGACCGCGTCGACGCTGGCGTGTTCGTCGAAAACCGGGGCTCCGAAACCCAGGGACCGTGGCAGGTCTATGCCTCCGCCGCTGCGAATTCCCTGGCCATACCCGGAGACCGGATGACGGTCTCGGTCCTCACCGTCCCGGAAGACCCGGATGAACTGACCTATGGCGAGTGGTCCTACACCGTGCCGATCAGCGCCGGGACCCGCGTCAGGGCGGCGGTCTCGGGCTATTCGACCAATGCCCCGCCGGGCTCCAGCGGCTGGCTGAGCGGCGACAGCGTCGCGGCCACCGTCGCGGTTACCTCCGCGATATCGCGACAACGCGATCGCAGCCTGTGGGCGAGCGCCGGTCTCGACGTCCGCGAGGTCGAGCAGTCCTATGCGACCGGCCAGACCATGACGGAGAACCTGACCGTGGCGCGGGCATCCTTGTGGGGCCAGATCAGGTCGGACCAGGGCAACGTCCAGGTCTCGGCGCAGATCTCGCGCGGCCTCGACTGGTTCGGGGCGACCACGTCACCCCAGCCCGGCCTGACCCGCGCGGACGGCACGGGCCGGTTCACCAAGGTCAACGCCAGCGTCTCGGCCTACCAGGACATCGGCCGGTATGCAGGCGTCCATGTCGCCGGGTCCGCGCAATGGTCGGACGACCCCCTGCTGGGCTCCGAGGAGTTCTACGTCGGCGGCTCCGAGATCGGGCGGGCCTACGGCTACGGTGCGTTGAGCGGCGAGTCCGGCGTGTCCGCCGTGGTTGAGCTGCGAGTCGGTTGGGACCCCGCGCCGACCGAGATCGCCTTCTTCCAGGTGTATGCGTTCGCCGACGCCGGACGGGTCTGGAACCGCGGTCCGGCTGGCCATACCGACGCCGACCTCGCCTCGGCGGGGCTCGGGACGCGGGTCACGTTCGCGGGCAGGGCCACGGTCCGGGCAGAGCTCGCCAAGCCGCTGTCCGGTCCGCCTATCAATCAAAGCGACGACGGCTGGCGGGCGTTCATAGCGGTCTCAAAAGCGTTCTGAGCCCGCGCTGGACGACCCGCGCCGGACCCGGCATCGTCCCGGCGGAAAGGCGCGCCCGCCGACGCGGCGTCGATGTCCAACGGGAAGAGGTGGTGCCGCTTAGGTGACTCGAACACCTGACCCCCGCATTACGAATGCGATGCTCTACCAGCTGAGCTAAAGCGGCCTGTCTGCGAGGGCGGAATGCGCCCGGCGACGGAAGCGGCTCTTTATACGCCGGGCCCCGGCTTGCCAAGGGCCGCCAGCAGGGCCTCCTCGGTCGGTGAGGCGGCGATCCGGACCTCGGCGAAGGGCATGTTGGCCAGCGGCGCGGCGGCGGCCGGGGAGATGGCGCAGGCGACGCGGCCCCGAACCTCCGGCGACGTCATCGCCAGGGCGTGCCCGGCGCGCGGGCTGTGGATCAGCACGGTGTCCCACGCCTCGGGCGGGGAGCCGCGGGTCTCGACGGTCTCATAGACGCTGACGGCCCTGACCTGCGCCGCGTCGCCGACGAGGGTGCCCAGGTCCCCGGCGGGCCGGGCGGCGGCGGGGTGCAGGATCGACAGGCCCCGGCCCTGGCCAGCGATCAGGCCGGCGAGCGCGATGAGGTCGCCGTCGGCGGATCGGACCTGGGCGAACCCCGCCTCAGTCGCCGCGCGCGCGGTCGAAGCCCCCACCACGAAGACGGGCCGGTCGCGGTCGGGCGTCAGGGCGGCGAAGGCGGCGACGGCGTTCCTGCTGGTGAAGGCCAGGGCGTCGATGCCGGTCAGATCGATCTCGGCGGGAAGGGCCTGGACCTCCAGCAGGGGCGAGACAGTCGGCACGAAGCCCGCCGTTTCCAGTCGCGCCGCCGTGGCCTCCGCGCCGGGCCGGGCGCGCGTGACCCAGACGGTCAAGGGCCTCTTCTCCTGACGATCGACCAGGGTCTCATGATGCCGCCGTCTCCAGCATCGCCTCGGCCTCGGCGCGCCAGCCCCGTTGGATGCGGCCCACGCGTGGGTTCTCGTCGGTCATTGGCCCCCCGGAAGCGCGGCAAGGTAGCGCAACCCGCGCCGTCGGCAAGCGGGCGGCCCAACCCTTGCGCCGTGGGTCCTCGAACAGAGGTTTCCCATGGCCTGGACCGCGATTTCGACCCGAAACGAGACACCGCCCATCGCGCGCGGCGGGTGGCTGGACGCCCTGCGGTTCATCGTGGCCTCGCTGATCATCCTGCATCACTTCCAGGCGGCGGGCCCGACGCCCCTCGCCGAGCACCTGCATCCGGTGTTCGAGCGGGGCGGGTTTCTGCTGACCAACTTCTTTCTGATCGACTCGGGCTACGTCCTGATGCGGGTCTATGGCGGTTCGGTCGGGACCGGCCGGATGTCGCCCGGCGACTTCTTCGTGAAGCGGTTTCTGCGGGTCTATCCGGCCCATCTGATCATGGGGCTCGGGCTCGTGGCCCTGGTCGTCCTCGGTGGCCTCGTCGGCATCGCCCCGCGCAATCCCGAATGGTTCGCCTGGGACCAGCTGGCCGCCCAGCTGACCCTGACCCAGGCGTTCGGCGTGCCCGGCGGCCTCGGCTGGAACGCCCCCAGCTGGTCGGTGTCGGCCCTGCTGGGCTGCTACGTCGCCTTCCCCTGGATCCTGACGGCCCTGCGCCGGAGCGGGCCGTGGACGGCGCTGGTCGCGGCGGGCGGTCTCTATCTGCTGGTCAATGAGGCGACGCTGAGCCTTCTGGGCTACCCCGTCTATCAGATGCCCATGATGTTCGGGATCTGGCGGGCCCTGCCGCTGTTCGCGCTCGGCATGGCGCTGGCTGTCTTTTCCGAGCGCGTCTTCGTCGCCCCGCGTCTGGCCCGGATCGTCGGCGTCGCGGCGGCGGTGGGCCTGGCCACGGTCCAGGCCTTCGACAAGCACGCCCTGATCTCCATCGTCTTCATCGCCCTGATCCTGCTGGCCGCCGGCGCCATTCCGGTCACGCGGCCGTCGCAGTGGGTGGAGAAGGCCAGCGTGGTCTCCTTCGCCATGTTCATCACCAACGAACCCGTGCGGATCGTCTGGTTCGGCGTGGTCAATGTTCTCGTGGCGCGGTTCGCCCTGCCGGTCGGGGTCCAGTGGGGCCTGTGGGCGGCCGGGGTCGCGGCCGCCTTCGTGTTCGCCTTCGCCTTCCACGCCCTGATCGACCAGCCGATCCAGACCCGGATCAAGGCCGCCCTGGCCCGGCGTCGGGCCCCGCGCCGCCCGGTCGAAGCCGGGCCGGTGGTTTCGCTGGACGGCTAGGCGCGCCGTCAGGAACCATCCGCTTGCCGCCGGGGCGCGAACCGTGCCCTTGATCGGTCATGAGCGGCAAACGTCTGAGGGACGTCTATATCACCGGCGCCGGCGCCTTCCTGCCGGGTCCCCCGGTCGGGGTGGGCGCGATGGAAGACCACATCGGACGTATCGGCGGGCGGTCCTCGGCGGTCGGACGCCGGGCGCTGCGCTGGAACGGGGTCCAGACGCGCCACTACGCCCTGGGCATCGACGGCCGGCCTTTGCACTCCAACGCCTCCATGACCGCCCACGCGCTCAGGGCGGCGCTGGACAATGCGGGCCTGGCGGCGGACGACCTCGACTTTCTGGCCACGGCGACGACCCAGGGCGATTACCTCGTTCCCGGCCACGCGGCGGCGGTTCACGCCGAACTGGGCTCCGGCCCGATGGAGATCGCCAGTCATCAGTCCGTCTGCGCCTCGGCCCTGACGGCGCTCAAACACGCCTGGCTGACCGTGCGCGCGGGAGAGGCCGAGGTGGCGGCCACGGCCGCGGGCGAGTTCTCCTCGCGCTGGTTTCGGCCGGAGTTCTACGAGGGCACGGCCCTGGTCGATGCCAGGGGACGGGCTCGCGTCGAGGCGGACTTCCTGCGCTTCACCCTGTCCGACGGCGCCGGAGCCGTGGTGCTGGAGCCGAAACCCAAGGCCGGCGGCCTGTCGCTGAAAGTCGAATGGATCGACCTGACCTCGCTCGCCGGTCGCTTCGACCCCTGCATGTGGGCCGGCTCGACCTTCGCCGACCGGTCCGACATGCGCTCGGCCTGGAGCCACGCAGGGCCGGTCGCGGCCCATGCCAGCGGGTCCATCGCCCTGGTCCAGGACTTCGAGCTGCTGAAGATCGTGATCCGCGCCTGGATCGGGGTCTGGCTGGAAAAGGTCGACACGGGCCGGATCGTGCCGGACCGCGTCGATCACCTGCTCTGCCATTATTCGGCGCGGTCGCTGAGGGAAGAGATCGTCGGCCTTCTGGAGAGCACCGCCGCCATGATCCCTGAGGAGAAGTGGTTCTCGAACCTCGCCACAGTCGGCAATATCGGCGCGGCCTCGATCTGGGTCATGCTGGACGCCTTCCTCCGGTCCGGGCGGGCCAGGCGGGGCGAGCGGGTGCTGCTGATCGTGCCCGAAAGCGGACGGGCCATGGTGGGGTTCGCGATGTGCGAGGTGGTGTGATGGCGGACGGCGCGCGGATCGACGACCCGGTTTCGGACACCCTGCGAAAGCTCGCCCTGGTCTTCGCCGATTTCGAGCAGCGGCTGGAGGCGACGCCGCTTATCAGGAAGCTGACGCGCGGACGGTTCGAACTGGCGGACTACCACGCCTTCCTCATCAACCTGCGTCAGCAGGTGAAGGATGGGGCGCTATGGATGAGCCGCGCCGCCTCCAACATCGGCGAGGATCATCTGGAGCTGCGCTCGACCCTGATGCGCCACGCCGTGACCGAGCATCGCGATTTCCGCCTGCTGGAGGCCGACTTCGTGGCGGCGGGCGGCGATTTGGCGGTCATCCGGACCGCCAAGAAGAACGTCGGCTCCGAGGCCCTGTCGGCCTGGATGTTCCACGAGGCGTCCAGACCCGACCCCTTCGGCCTGTTGGGTGCCATGTTCATCATCGAGGGGCTGGGCTCGATCAAGGCCGCGCCCTGGGGGCGTCAGGTCAAGGCGCGGCTGGACCTGCCCGACGAGGCCGTCCGCTTCCTGCTCTATCACGGCGAAAACGACGCCGAGCACATGGCCGAATTCGAACAGATGCTGCGGATGGTCCTGCCCGATGACGCCGTGGCCGAGCGGATCGTCACCACGGCCCGGGTGACCGCCCGGCTCTATGCGCTGCAGATCGAGGAGATCGGCGCGTGAGCCTGTCGGACGGCGCGGCCGACTGGAAATCCGACCCCTTCGATCCCCGCCGCTATGACGCGCGTGACCCGGATCCCTGGCTGGCGCTGTATCTGGACCACTCCCTGCCGATCGACCCCGAGGCCAAGCGGGCTCTGCTGATGGGGGCGCGGTCCTGGTCGCGGCGCTGGCTGTTCCCGGTCAGTCGGCCTCTTGTCTTTCTGTTCTTCGGCCTGGTGAAGGTGCTGCGGGCCATTTCGCCGCGCTATCCGAACCTGAACGGCCTGCTGCACAAATCCATCCACCGGGGGCTGCGCACCTTCGGCAGCCCGGAGTGCAACACCCTGATCCTGCGCCACTTTCACGTCGGAACCGAACTGCTCGCCTTCATGAAGGCCAACGCCGGGATCGATCCGGCCCTGGTGACGACGATCCCGCTGAAACCCCTGACGCTGAAGGACCTGGAGGACAACGTCTTCCTCCAGCACGACCTGAACGTCTTCAACTTCATCATCGAACTGAACCTGGCGCTGCGCGCCGCGGGCAAGGAGATCACCCCGCCCGACCGCGTGGACTTCTCGATGATCTCCGACATCGATCCGGCGTTCGAACGCTTTCCGACCGGCCCTTTGAACCGCATCGACATCCAGACGGCGGTGGAGTTCTACACGCCGCTGTATGCCCTGATGCTGCCCCGCGCCGACTTCATGCGGGCCAGCCATTCGCTGCAGCTGGACGAGATCGTCGGCATCTACATCGGCCGCATCCTCGGCACCGACTACCACATGAGCTTCGTCAAGAACGGCCATCCGCTGGTGGCCCTGTCCACGCTCCAGGCGGGCTACCGGCTGATGATGCACGGCCTGGACTGCGAGGCCATGCACGGCTGGTTGCGGGTGCTGAAGGCCCGTCAGGAAGCCGGCCTGCCGCTGGACCCGCGCGACCCGACCGGCGGGCCGGAGCTCTCCTAGGCCGGCTGGAGCGCCACCGCGACGCCCTCGGCCGTCAGGCGCTCGGACAGGGCCGCGACGGCCGCCTCGACCGCCGCCGCGTCCCGCCCCCGCACCACCAGGTTGGTGCCGATCTCGCCCTGGCTTCCGGCCCCGAACGGATAGCTGCCGAAGCTGAGCTCGCGGTTCGCGCGCGCCGCCTCGGCCAGCGTCGCGGCGACCGCCCCTTCGCCGACGCCGCTGACCCGCAGCGTCCGCGCATGGACCACTGCCCCGGTCCTCAGGCGCGGCGCCACGTCCTCCAGCATCGCCGTCATGATCCTGGGCACGCCCGCCATGACGAAGACGTTCTCGACCTGAAACCCTGGCGCGTCGGTGACCGGATTGGCGATCAGGACGCCGCCCTCCGGGATTCGCGCCATCCGCCGCCGCGCCGCGTTCAGCTCGTGGCCATAGCGCTGCTCCAGGATCGCCAGGGCCGTGGGATGCTCCGAAATACCCACGCCGAACGCCCGGGCCACGCAATCGGCGGTGATGTCGTCATGCGTCGGCCCGATCCCGCCGGTGGTGAAGACGTAATCATGAGCGTGACGCAGCGCGTTCAGCGCCTCGACGATCTGCTCTTCCCGGTCGCCGACCGTGCGCGCTTCCCGCAGGTCGATCCCCAGCGCCGCCAGAAACCGCGCGACCGTGTTCAGATTGGTGTCGGCCGTCCGGCCCGACAGGATCTCGTCGCCGATGATCAGGACGGCGGCGGTGGGGGCGGTCATCTGGGTCATGACGCGGACCTAGGCCGTTCACGCTCAAGCACAAGGCCTTGCGACACGCGGCCCTCAAACCGCTTGAGGTTCTGTGCTATCGTCGCCATCTGACGCGCCACAATGGTCCCGGACGGACCGCCGAGACCCGACCATGTACGAAACGCCCGAGCTGGAAGCCGACACCCTGGTCCGCACCAGCGCCATCCGCATCTACGACGACCCCGCCGATTTCGAAGGCATGCGGGCGGCCGGGCGGCTGGTGGCAGAGGCCCTGGACATGATCGCGTCCCATGTCGTGCCCGGCGTGACGACCCAGGAGATCGACGACCGCATCCGCCAGTTCACCCTGGACCGGGGCGGCCTGCCCGCCTGCCTGGGCTACAAGGGCTATATGAAGACCGTCTGCACCTCGATCAATCATGTGGTGTGTCACGGGATCCCTGGCGACCGGGTGCTGAAGGACGGCGACATCGTCAACATCGACCACACCGTGATCGTCGATGGCTGGCACGGCGATTCCAGCCGCATGTATGCGGTGGGTAACATCAACGCCCGGGCCAGGAAGCTGGTGGATGTGACGTATGAATCGCTGGCGGTGGGCCTCGAGCAGGTCAAGCCCGGCAACACCTTCGGCGACATCGGCTACGCCATCCAGCGCCACGTCGAGGCCAACCGGATGAGCGTCGTTCGCGACTTCTGCGGCCACGGCATCGGCCGTCTGTTCCACGACAGCCCCAACGTCCTGCACTATGGCCGCAAGGGCGAGGGCGCGGTCCTGAAGCCCGGCATGATCTTCACCGTCGAGCCGATGGTGAACCTGGGCAAGCCGCATGTGAAGGTCCTGTCCGACGGCTGGACCGCCGTGACCCGCGACAAGTCCCTGTCGGCCCAGTGCGAACACACCGTCGGCGTGACCGAGGACGGCGTCGAGATCTTCACCGCCAGCCCTGCGGGCCTGTTCCGCCCGAACTGAAGCCACTGGACGTTCTATCTTTGTTCTGCCATGCTCTCCGCGCGGGACGAATGACGGACGAGGGTGGCTCATGCAGGCGGGCGCGACGGTTCTGAACTTTCCGGAGCGGACGGCTGCGGTATCGATGCCGACCCACCGGCCAATCCCTCACCACGCCGGTCACCGCGAGCGGCTGCGTCATCGGGCGCGCGCTGCGGGTCTGACCCATCTGCCCGACTATGAACTGCTGGAGCTGTTCCTGTTCCGCAGCCAGCCGCAGGGCGACGTCAAGCCGATCGCCAAGGCGCTTTTGACCCGCTTCGGATCCCTTGCGGCGGTTCTGGCCGCCTCGGTCGAGGAACTGATGACGGTTCGGGCCGAAGACACCCGGGGGCGCGTCAAGGGGATCGGCGTCGAGACGGCGCTGGATCTGGCCGCACTGCACGAGGTCGCCCAGCGCGTGGCCAAGGAGCCCGCGATCAGGCGGCCGGTGATCTCGTCCTGGACCGCGCTTCTGGCCTATGTCCGCGTCGCCCTCCAGCACGAGCCGCGCGAGCAATTCCGGGTGCTCTATCTGGACAAGAAGAACCAGCTGATCCTCGACGAGGTCCAGAACCGCGGCACCATCGACCATGCCCCGGTCTATCCGCGCGAGGTCGTCCGGCGGGGCCTGGAGGTCTCGGCCGCCGCCATGATCCTGGTCCACAACCACCCGTCGGGCGACCCGACGCCCAGCCGCGCCGACATCGACATGACCAAACAGATCGTTCAGGCCGCGAAATCCCTGTCGATCGAGGTCCACGACCACCTCATCGTCGGTCGCGACGGCGTCACCAGTTTCAAGCAGCGGGGTCTGATGTAGGCGCCTGTCCGGCCCTAGACCCCGTCAGAACCTTGTCGAGACCGTCAGCCGCGCGTTCAACGGCGCGCCGGTCGAGATGTTGGCGTTGTTGTGGGCGTCCGGGAAATAGTCGGCGTCGAACAGGTTCTCGATGTTCAGCTGGACCTCGACGCGGTCGGAGACCTCGTAGAAGGCGGCCGCGTCCACGCGGGTGAAGCCGGGCAGGCGGGTGGCGGCCGACGAGGTGCGGATGGCGGCGAACTGGTCGGACTGGTGCGTCACGCCAAGCCCCAGGCCCAGGCGCGGCGTGACCTCGAACCGGTTCCACAGGCTGAACTGCTGCTCCGGAACCTGGGCCAGGCGGATGAAGTCGTTGCCCTTCAGCACGCCGTCCTGCCAGGCGTAGCCGGCGCTGACCTGCCATTTGTCGGTGATATTCCCGGTCGCGGCCAGCTCCAGCCCCGTCGTCCGGGTCTCCCCGACGTTGATGGTCAGCGTCGGGTTGTTCGGATCGGGCGTGGTGGCGTTGGTGCGGTCCAGCTGGAACAGGGCGGCGGTGACGATCAGGTTGGGCTGCGCCTGCCATTTCAGCCCGATCTCGTGGTTGGTGAACCGCTCGGGCTCCAGGTTTTCCTGCACCGTCGTCAGGCTCAGGAACTGGTCGCCCGAACGCGGCAGGAACGACCGGCTGTAGCTGGCGTAGAGCGACAGGTCCGGCACCGGCTTGAAGATCAGGCCCAGCCGCGGCGAGACCTTTTCGTCGGTGCGCGAGAACGGCCGATCGGGCGTGGCGAACAGATCGACGCCGGTGATGTCGAAGCGATCGAAACGCAGGCCCGCCACGATGTCAAAGCGGTCGCCCAGGCTGATCTGGTCCTGTACATAGGCCGAGACGGTCTCGACCGTGGATTCCGTCTGACGCGCCAGGGTCGGGAAGGTCACGGTCGGGAAGACCCGGCTGGTCAGGCTGAAGGTCGGGTTGGACAACACGCCGTTGCGGCGCGAATTCGCGGAGGTCTGGTCGCCGTACTCCAGGCCGAACAGGATCTTGTGCGCCAGCGGGCCGGTCGTCGTTTCCCACACCAGATTGGACTGGATCAGGATGTTTTCGCGCGTCGTCGGATCGGTGTAGGCCGCCAGCGGCACCGTCCCGGTCTGGCTGGTCGCCGCGCCGTTCGGGAAGACGTTGGTGTAGACCTTGTCGAAGTCGCCCCACAGCGCCGTGGTCGACCAGTTGAGGCCCTGGGCCAGCTCGCCGTCCAGACGGGCCTTCAGGATATGCGCCTCCAGCGTGGTGCGGTTCACACCCGGCACGCCGAAGAACTGCTCGCGATAACCTTCGATGGGTCGCCCGTTCAGCGAGGGCACGCCGCGATCGGTCGAACGGTCGTCGTCGATGTATTCATACGAGAGCCCCGCTGACCAGCCGGGCGCCAGCTCGGCCGCGACGTAAGGGTTCACCGCGAACCGCTGGCCCTCGTAGAAATCGCGGTGGTTGCCCAGTTCCTCATAGACGGCGTTCAGCCGGAAGGCCGCCGCCTCACCCAGCGGAGCGTTCAGGTCCGCCGACAGGTCCCAGGCGCCGAAGCTGTTGGCCGACAGGCGCGAGCCGAAGAACATCTCGCCGGCCTGGGGCGTCTTCTGCACCCGGTTGACGATGCCACCGCCGCCGCCCCGGCCGAAGATCAGGGCATAGGGGCCCTTCAGCACCTCGACCCGCTCCAGATTGTAGAGGCCGCGATAGTACTGGACGTCGTCGCGGACCCCATCGAGGAAGAAGTCCGCCGTGGTGTTCTGGCCGCGCAGGGTGATCTGGTCGCGGTTGCCCTCGCCCTGGCCGACGGTGACGCCCGGTACATAACGCAGCACGTCCGACAGGCTGTAGGCGGCCTGGTCGTCCAGCTGCTGACGCGTGATGACATTGACGCTCTGGGGCACGTCGATCAGGGGCGTGTCGGTCTTGGTCGCCGTCACCGAGTTCAGGGCGACGTAGCCCCGCGTCTCACCCGTGACGATGATGGGGCTCAGTTGGTCCGCGGCGGGGTCCTCGGCCACGGCGACGGCGGGCAGGACGATCAGGAGGGCAGTCGAGGCCAGGAGCAGACGCATGGAAGAGGACACCGGAGCAACAAGGGAGCGCCCTTCTACTGCGACGCATTCTTACTTGCAACGCGAAACCGTGCCGCCTGCGACGCCTTGATGTCGCGGGCAAACGTTGCTCAGCGTCGCCGTTCGGTCAGGACGATCGCCGCGACGGTTCCGGCGGCGAACAGCCTGCCCTCGATGGCGGTCGCGGCGGTCTGGGTGACCGGTCCGAACCCGGTTTCGCCGAACAGACCGCCGATCCGGTCGAGGTTCAGGCGTGACCCGGGCAGCCTGCGGGCCCGCTCCGCCCGGATCTACCAGCTGGCGCGGTGGTTCGTGCGTCGACCGCGACACCGTTTGAGGGTCGCCGGCGCCCTGCTCCTGGTCGTGGCCGCGATCTGGGCCGACGGAGCGGTGGGAATTTTCTGAGACGCCGGTGGTGGCTGGGGGCGGGATCGAACCGCCGACCTGTGGGTTATGAATCCACCGCTCTAACCATCTGAGCTACCCAGCCCCATTCAGGCGAACCTTGCCGAGGCGTCGCGGGCGGGCGATCGGGGCCGGGCGCGCGAGAGGCGTGCCTATATCGTCCGCGCACCGCGGGTTCAAGCCGTGACGTGGACCCGTGGACCGGCCGGTGGCCGCCGCGACAGGCCGTCGCGTCGATCCCGCAACCGGAACGGTGGCGCTTCGGCGTCGTTCCCGCCATAGACTTGGAACAAGACCAGTCCCGGAGACCGAACCATGCGCCCCATGCTGCTCGCCGCCGCCACCTCGATCCTCGCCCTCGCCGCCGCCTGCGGCGCGAACGGCGAACCCGGCACTCCGGGGCCGCAGCAGGCCGGCGCTTCGGTCGAGACCCGCCCCGCCAACGCGCCCGACCAGCGCCCGGCCTTCGCCAACCAGACCCGCGCCCCGGGGGTGACGACCGAGCGTGCGCTGACGCACACGGTGGTCGCCTCGGGCCTGGTCCAGCCCTGGGGCCTGGCCATGCTGCCGGATGGCCGCTGGCTGGTCACCGAGCTTCAGGGCCGGATGCGAATCGTCACCGCCGACGGCCAGGTGGGTGAGCCCATCGCCGGCCTGCCCGCCGTCGATGCCCGAGGCCAGGGCGGACTGCTGGACGTCGTCGTCGGCCCGACCTTCGCCCGGGACCGGATGATCTACTGGAGCTATGCCGAGCCTCGGGACGGCGGCAACGCCACCTCGGTCGCGCGCGGGGCCCTGTCGGCCGACGGCACGCGGGTCGAGGGCGTCGAGGTCATCTTCCGCGCCCTGCCGGTCTATGATGGTACGATGCATTTCGGCTCATCCCTGGCGTTCGATCCTGCCGGTCATCTGTTCATCACCCTCGGCGATCGCTCCGACGCCCCGATGCGGCCCCAGGCCCAGCAGCTGGACAGCCACATGGGCAAGATCATCCGCATCAACGCCGACGGCTCGGTCCCGGCCGACAACCCCTTCGTCGGACGTGAGGGGGCTCTGCCCGAGATCTGGTCGGTGGGTCACCGGAACGTCCAGGGCGTGGCGATCCAGCCCGGCACCGGCGCGGCCTGGACGGTCGAGCACGGCACCCGCGGCGGCGACGAGGTCAACCAGGTCCAGGCCGGCCGGAACTACGGCTGGCCCGAGGTCACCTACGGCATCGAGTATCGCGGGGGGCCGATCAATGACGGCATCACCGCCCGCGAGGGCATCGAACAGCCCGTCTACTACTGGGACCCCTCGATCGCGCCCGGTGACCAGGTCTTCTACGACGGCGCGATGTTCCCCGAATGGCAGGGCGATCTGCTGGTCGCCGCTCTCAAGGACAAGCATATCGCTCGACTGGTGATCGAGGACGGTCGGGTGGTCGGCGAGGAACGCCTGCTGGTCGATCTCGGCGAGCGCGTGCGCGACATCGCCGTGGCTCCCGACGGCGCGGTCTGGGCCATCACTGACGAGGACGACGGCAAGCTGGTGCGTCTGGCCTTGCGGTAGGGCCTGATCCGGAAAACTGTGAGCGGTTTTGCGATCGGATCAGAGCCCAGCATCATGCGGACGGCCGAGGCCGGAAGGGTTATCCGCCCTTCCGGTCCATCTTGAACGGCACGAAGTTCGACGGATGGCTGACCACGCGCTCGCTGGCGCGGGGCGGCCTGGGGCTGACCAGCATCCCGCCCCACAGGGCGAAGGACATCATGGCGTGCTGGAGGTTCTTGTCCTTGTCGTTCATTCTGGCGTCTCCTTTTGCTGAACGGTCAAAGGAGACGCGTCGTGCGTCGGGGGATCTCACCCTCTCGTCGTTTCGCGTCAGATTTCACCATGCCCCAAACAACGGGCCGGATCAAGTTTTTGCTCCGCAACCGGAGTAGTTTTCGTACATATGTCGTCTCTCGGACACGCCGCCCCCCGGGCCATCGCCACGCCCTGTATCAAGGTCTGCGTCGTCGACGGGGCCTCCAGCCTGTGTCTGGGGTGCTATCGGACCCTGTCCGAAATCGGCGGCTGGAGCGCGCTGGACGACGCCGAGCGGGCCCGGATCATGGCGGAACTGCCGGCGCGCCGGGACCGGATCGACCCGGCCCTGCGCGGCGACTGACCGGCGGCCGACCGCCGTTCGGGCGTCAACCTTTCGTCAGCCACATCGATTCACCGCATCCCAACCGCGATGGGTCACAAGGTGGGACGGGCGGCAGAAGCGGCCGTGTCGCATGGATGGGTTCCTGGTGCGTTTCGACCTTCAGTCCGCCGTCGTCATGGGCACGGCGACCCTGTCCTCGCTGACCGTCGCCTGGTGGTTCACCCACCGGGAGCCGCGCGTGGCCTCGGCCGCCGTGCCCGCGCCTGCCCACGCCGCCCTGCTGACCGGACCCGCCTCCGGCCAGGCCGCCCAGATCGCCCGCTCGCCCGACGGCCACTACTGGGCCCAGGCCGACATCGAGGGCCGCGCCGTGCGGATGCTGGTCGACACCGGCGCCAGCGTCGTCGCCCTGACGCGCGAGGACGCCCTGCGGCTGGGCCTGCGCCTGACCCCCGCCGACTTCACCCAGACGGTCGAGACCGCCTCCGGCCCCGTCATGGCCGCCGCGATCGAACTGGACCACGTCGCCGTCGCCGGCGCGCGGGTCGAGAAGGTCCGTGCCCTGGTCGTGGAAAAGGGCCTGCCGCACTCCCTGCTCGGCATGAGCTATCTGGGCCGCCTCTCCGCCTTCGAGGCCCGTCCGGCGGGTCTGACGCTCCGGCCCTAAAGCGCCTTCACCATCACCGAGACGGCCGTCGCCAGCAGGTAGAGGGCGAAGGCGCGCCTCAACACCTTGCGGTCCAGCCGGTGCGCCAGCCGCGCGCCATAGGGGGCCACCAGGGTCGTCAGCAGCCCCATGGCCACGGCGGCGGGCACATTGACATAGCCCAGGCTCAGCGGCGGCCGTCCCTCGGCTGCCCATCCGAACACGACGAAGCCCACCGTCGCCGCGATCCCGATCGCCACGACAAAGCCCGACGCGGTCGCCACCGCCTGATGGATCGGCCGCCCGCACAGGGTCATCAGCATCCCGCCGAAACTGCCGCCGCCCACCCCCATCATGGCCGACAGCCCGCCGATCAGGCTCCCGATCCCGCGTCGCCCCCAGCCGCCCGGCAGATCCTTCGCCAGGGTCGCCGTCTCGGGCAGCAGCCCCATCTGGGCCGCCACCACCATCAGGCAGACGCCATAGACGATCGCCAGACCCTCCATCGAGGTTACGCCCGCCACCCCGGCCCCGATCAGGGCCCCCACGGCGACCCACGGCGTCCACCGCCTCAGCACCCGCTCGTCCACCGCCCCATGAGCCCGGTGCGCGCCCAGCGAGCGCCAGGAGGTCGCGACGATGGTCAGCAGGGACGTGCCGATGGCGACGTGCAGATTGGCCTCGCCGCCCAGACCCAAGACTGAAAATGCATAGAACAGGGCGGGCACCAGAACCGTCCCGCCACCGACCCCGAACAGGCCGGCGATCAGACCGCCGACCAGACCTGCCGCCAGCACCGCCGCGCCCAGCAGCAGCAGTTCAGTCAGATCGAGCCCGTTCAGAACCGCACCGTCGCGCCCAGCTGGACGACGGGGAAGATGCCTTTGTCCTCGGCCTCCTCGGAAATGTCGCGCGCCTCCTGCTCCAGCCGGGCGCGAAAGTTCGGGTCGTTCGACAGGCTTCCCCCGGTGGACGTCAACGCCACTTCGGGCGCCTCGCTCCAGGCGACGCCCGCGATGGCGCGAAAGCCCCAGCGGCTTTCGCGGATGAAGGCGTCGTCGAAACCGACTCCCAGGAAGGGGGCGACGTCAGACAGTTTGATCGCGCCGGCCAGGGTGCCGATCTGGCCCGCCGTGAAGGTCTGGCCCCCGATGTCCAGCGGCACGGTCGGCCGTGCGTTCAGCCCGATGGTGCGATCCCCCACATAGACTCCGCCCGAGATCAGGAAGGCGTTGGCAAAGGGATGGACGTCGACGAAGACCGACACCGTGTCGAAATCGAACCGGCCGGAATAGTCCACGCCGTCGAAGCTCTGGTCCAGGTCATAGCCCAGGGTGTCGATCCCGCCCCGCAACACGAACACCGGCCCTAGCGACAGCTGCGCCTCCACGCCCGCGCCCGGCGTGCCCAGATTGAGCGCCGCCGTGATCGGCGACCGGGGTCGGGTCTGGGCCTCGGCGGCGCCCGCGACGGCGGCGATTACGGCGGCGAGGACGAGCGCGTGTTTCATGGGCGAAGACAGAGCGCCCATCGTGCTTAACACGGACTTGACGTCAGGCGGCCTCGACCAGCCGTTCGCGGCGCGCCTCGGCCTCGCGCACGGCGTCCAGCGCCCGGTCCAGCACCTCCAGCCCCGCGCCCGGCCGGATCGCCTCGACCGTCAGAATGCGCCGGAACGCCCGCGCGCCCGGCCGCCCGTGCATCAGCCCCAGCATGTGTCGCGTCATCGCCGACAGGGACACGCCCGCGTCAAGCCGCGCCGCGAGATACGGCCGATAGCGCTCCAAGGCCTCGAAGGCGTTCACGTCGGCCGTGCCCGCGCCGAAGATCCGCCGGTCGGCCTGACCCAGCAGGGCCGGATCGTGATAGGCCGCGCGCCCCAGCATGACGCCGTCCAGCGCCACGCCGTCGCCCCACTCGGGAGAGTCGGCGTCCAGATGCGCCTCCGCCTCGTCCAGCGTGCCGATCCCACCATTGATCGAGACCGACAGATGCGGCCGCTCCCGCTTCAGCCGGCGCACCAGCCCGTAATCCAGCGGCGGCACGTCCCGGTTCTCCTTGGGCGACAGACCCTTCAGCCAGGCCTTTCGCGCATGGACGATGAAGACCGACACGCCCACGGCCGCGCAGGCGTCGACCGTGGCGAACAGACTGTCCTGCGGTTCCTGCTCGTCCACCCCGATCCGGCATTTGACCGTGGCGGGCACGTCGACGGCCTCCCGGATCGCCGCCATGCAGTCCGCGACCAGCTCCGGCTCGCGCATCAGACAGGCCCCGAACCGCCCCGACTGCACACGGTCCGACGGGCAGCCGACGTTCAGGTTGATCTCGTCGTATCCGAAGCCGACCCCGATCCGCGCGGCCTCAGCCAGCTGACGCGGGTCCGATCCGCCCAGCTGCAGCGCCACCGGATGCTCGACCGCGTCGAAGGCCAAGAGCCGCTCGGGATCGCCGTGGATCACCGCCGGGGCCGTGACCATCTCGGTGTAGAGCAGGGCGCGCGTCGTCAGCGCCCGGTGAAAGGCCCGGCAATGCCGATCCGTCCAGTCCATCATCGGTGCAATGGACAATCTATGCGCTTGATTTATATGCATTTTTCGCTTATATCTCAATGGCTACGAAGGCGGTTGTCGTAGGATCTCGTACCCTATTACGCGCCAGAATTCGCCACTCTACGACATCCCACTGCACCCATTTTGCACTCAAAACATGGCGTCGATTCTCAAGCAAAAATCTGGAAACTGGCGTGTTCAGGTGCGTCGGAAAGGCCGGTCCCTGAGCGAAACCTTCGTCCGACACGAGGACGCCAAACGATGGTCGATCGATGCCGAGCGCCAAGTCGATAGAGGCGAAACTCCAACGAGTTCCAGGATCGCGAAGCTGCGAACTTTTGGCGATTTGATCGACTTGCATATCGAAGACATGTGCGCGGTTGGCAAGGCACCACGACGGTCAAAGGCGGCGACTCTGGACCTTCTGAAACGCGAGTTGGGGTCTTGCAACTGGGTCGAGGTCGACCGCGAACGGTTGATCCGCTTCGGACGCGATCGGGCCAAACAGGGTGCTGGCCCCGTCACGCTCGGCATAGATATCGGTGCGATCAAACTCGTCTTGTCGCACGCAGTAGCCGTGCATGGATTGCCGGTGCGCGTAGAACCCGTCGACATGGCACGGATCGCTTTGAAGCGTCTTGGTCTCATCGGCAAAGGTCAGGAGCGCGATCGCCGTCCGACCGACGACGAACTCCGACGACTCGTCACCTATTTCGACAGCAATCCGCGCCAAACCATCCCTGTAGGGCGCATCATCCAGTTCGCGGTCGCGACAGCTATGCGGCAGGACGAGATCGTCAGAGTCTGTTGGAGCGACGTCGATTGGCGGACAAGGATGCTGACAATACGAGATCGAAAAGACCCACGAGAGAAGCGTGGCAACGACCAAAGGATCCCACTCTTCGCCGCTAATGGCTACGACGCCTGGTTGATTGTCGGTGAGCAGCGGGAACTTGCCCTGCGAGGCCAGGATCGAATTTTTCCGTTTAACGGAAAGTCGGTCGGCACAGCCTTTCACCGGGCTTGCAATGAACTCGGTATTGATGACCTGACATTTCACGACCTCCGGCACGAAGGCACTTCACGCCTGTTTGAAGCTGGACTCGCGATCCACCAGGTTGCGCTCGTCACCGGCCACAGAGATTGGAAGATGTTGAGGCGCTATACCCATCTGAAGCCGGAAGCTCTCCACGCGTTGTTTCGGCCTGCAGCGGCTGCCTAAACTACGAATCTGAGGGTCGGACGTTCGAATCGTTCCGGGCGCGCCATTCTTTTCAATGACTTAGCAAAGTTATCCCGTTCTAAAGAAGTTTCTAGCACGGTTTTTAGAACGGTGGATTTGAGTTGGCGAAGTCGCTGCCCTGCCACCGCTGCGCATTGGGGCGGTGGGTGAGTTGGCTGCTCCAGCAGCAGCTTGATGTTGGTGGACCTCACCGCTACCACGCGCGCCCCGAACCTGACGTCCGCACAGGGGAAACCCACTAAAGGTGCGTTCCGCTGAGCCAAAAAGGTCATCGGCTTCTGATTTTGTGCCGCTTACTGCTCACCTGACAGGCGATACAAATTTTCGATGACGGCGCGAACGTGCGGCGAACCCGCGTCCAGTCCTCTCCTGTCTACAGATTGAGGCCGGACTCGACGATGATGCGATCGATTAAGCAAGGGGTCGGGGTGGAGGTGATCGCCTTTGCTCTAGGCGGTGAACCTGCCGTTCACCCTGCTTCTGCGCCGCTTCGGATACAACGACGTGCTGCGCGAGCCGCCGTTGGATGTACTGGCGGCAGTTCGCGGGCCTGACGATCGGCGAATGGCCGGGCAAACTCTGCTGGCGTCCTGGGCCTTGGCGATGGGGCTGGCGCCGGTGCTCAAGCCGCTGTCGCAGGGTGTCTGGACGCGCGCGTTAGGCCTGCTGGCGCTGGTCCTTTCGCCGCTGTGTCTCACAGGTGAAACCGAGCTCCTGGCCGCGGTTGATCCCGCCCTTCCCGATTTTCAGATCAGCAGTGGATTTTCATCGCCTGGCTTCTGGTCCTGGGCGTGGGCTTTCAGCGAGAGGACATTCAGGTGGCGAACTGACGCCGCTGCGGCTGAGCCGCAGCGGCCGCCTTCTTAGGGCGTTGTTTCGGCTCGCGAGCTTCCATATCTAACGTTGTCGACCCAGATCTCATGGAGTGCGCTGGAGTTCGATCCGTACAAGCCGAGCTTAGGGGTGACATAGCTCTGGTTTTCGATATAGCCGACTTTGCCGTTATACGTGTGGACGAGTTGCCCGTTCACATAAACGGACACAAACCCAGTGTTGGCCGTACTTAGTCTAAAGCCGAGCTGAACCGTGTTCCATGCGCCTTTATTGATCGCTATACCGGTCTTCACGATGTTAGGGGCAGATGTGCCAGTATCATTGTTGCGAACGATGAGCTGGAGGTTGTTCGAGGTGTTGGGCTGAAACTCCAGCGCGATCGGTGGGCTGGCGGGCGAGTACTGCCATACTTGAGCAAGCATGAGCCAACGATCAACCGGATGCGCCTGAAAATTCGTGGGAATGTATAAAGCGAAGCTCAGCCATCTTTCGGAGCCGAACGGCGTCCCTTGAGTTATGCGAATTTCGCTGCGTTCTTTTTGACCATCGGTATCGGGCGAGATCCGCATAAAAAGTGAGCTTGAACCAGCGTAAGCTTGGGCTGTCGATAACGCGGGTTTAGTGCCATTGCTTTGGTATTCGAGTTGGTAAGTCCAACCGTTATCGGTCAGTGTATTCCCATTTATAGATGCGGCCTCTCCATCGATGGTTTGCCAAACGGTTGCTGCTGCGGCAGACGCGATTGCTGCTAGAGCTAGAACGAGGGCTGCTTGCGGTAAACGGCGCACTGTATTCTTCCTTGTGATTATCATTGAGAATCTGTGGCAACGGGCCACGATCGTCCGAAACTTCACGATAGAACGTCTTCAACCCACCCCTGTGGCTACACGCGACACCGATCGCCTTCGGCCAAAGCGGCCTAGACGATCTTGCTACAAAATGAAACTTAGTTCCAGTTCGTCGTGGGGCGGATGTGGGCCCTGTAACGCCCGCTAACCCGTGATCACGGCTAGAGACAATTCAGGCCTGTCAGCTGACGAAAGGTACTGATTCGGAGTACGAGATATGAGCTGGCTTATACTCAGCAGTTCGCTGCGACGGTGTCGCGTCTAGCCGGCAAACGCAGCTATGGGGCTACCCGGCGTGGCTGCGTCGATCGCGAAGACGCTGCCGGAAAGCGGGGCCGCTGCAAGCTGCATAGCGGACAGGCGAATTCTGGCAGACGTGATGAAGAGGGTCCGCAGGTCTTCTCCTCCGAAGGCGCAACTCGTCGGGCGCGGAACGGGGACGGTGATCGAGCGATCTAGGTGACCTTCGGGCGAGAAGCGTTGTACGCACCACCCGTCCCACATGGCGCACCAGATGAAGCCGTCGGCATCGACGGCCAAGCCATCCGGGTTACCCGTGCCCGGCTCGAACTCGACGAGTGTGATGCGGTTCGAGATGGTGCCGGCCTCGAGGTCGAAGTCATACGCATAAATGACGCGCTTGCCTGAATCGACAAAGTAGAAGCGACTGGAATCCGGGCTCCACCCCATCCCGTTGCACAGGTCGAAACCCGTCTCGACGACCCTTAGCCGACCATCCGTGTCCAGGCAGAACAGCGAGCCTTCGCCTGGCGTGACGTCGAGGCCGATCGAGCCCACCCAGAACCGGCCTTTGGCGTCGCACTTGCCGTCGTTGAAGCGGTGGCCAGCCATGGACACCGGAGCCGCGACCGTCTGGGGCTGTTCGAAGTCGGAGTTGTAGAGCTCGAGCCGGCTCTGGCTGGCGACCACGAAGCCGCCGTCCTTTCGAGGCGCAATCGATCCGATCAACTCGGCCATGGGGCGTGTGCGCGTCTCACCCGTCGTGACGTCGGACGCGTGCACGGCCGGGCTGAGGATATCGACCCACATAAGCGTGTTCGATGAGGGCAACCAGACAGGCCCCTCCCCCAGGAAGGCGGCAGAGGGAACGACGCATTTCAGCCGTCGGTCCTGCTTGGCGGCCGGCGCAACGGTGGTGGAAATCGTCATATAGGTCTCGCCGACATAGCTCGAGATTCTGCGTGCGGCCTCGATGACATCGCGTCCCAGGGCATGCAGCCGATCGGGGTCCAGCCGGAGCGACGGCCCTGCTATGCCGATGGCGGCGATCGCCTCTCCGCGGTGGTCAAGGATCGGGGCGGCCACGGAGCTGACGCCGGCGAAATCCTCCGAAATTGACACCGCATAACCCCGGGCGCGGCCCAGGGTCAGTTCTCGGCTTATCGCGTCCAGGTTGACCGTCGCGCTGGGAGTCATGAACTCGGCCAGTCGCGCGGGGGGCATATAGGCGATGAGGGCCTTGCCCACCGCGCTGGTGAGGGGATCTAGCTTGCTGCCCACCGACAGGCTTATGCGCAAGGGCTGGTCGCAGTCGCGTTCGCCAACAATGAGCACGGCTCTGTTCTCGATCACGCCTAGGAGGGTGGTTTCGCCGGACAGGGCGCGCAGACGGCTGAGTTCCGGTTCTGCCGCGCCGCGAATGTCGAACTCGCTCCAGACTTTGTGCGCCATCTCGAACAGACGGTTGCCGAGATGGTAGGTCTGATCGCGCTCCTGCAGGCGGATCAGGCGGTAGTCGAGCAGCGGCTGGAGCATGCGGTACAGCGTGCCCTTGGGCATGTTCGCCTGGTACATGATCTCCGTGAAACGGGGCGGCCGTGGCGCGTTGGCGATGATGTCCAGCAGCGCCAGGCCACGGTTCAAGGCATTAGGACCCAAACCGGACGGCCGAGGCTCGAGCCGGTCCTCCAGCACGATGTCGTCTTCCACGATAGAGTTTTTCCGTCTCGCCACGCCCTAGCCTCTTGCTTTGTACCGATCGGCCGCGCCAAACCACGAAATAATGGCACACAGTTTCATTGCCGCACAAACCCGGGAGCTCGCATGAAGATCGTCAGTACCGCACACTGGCTCGTTCGCATGCCGTTCAATGAAGATATCCTCTGGGCGTCCGGCAAGCGGACCGGCACGACGCGGCTGATCGTCCGCATCGAGACCGATACCGGTATTGTCGGCTGGGGGGAAACCATCTGTCTGATCGACACGGTGCGGGCGGTGTTCGAGGCTGTCATCGCCAGGCTGGCTGTGGGCTACGACGTGGCCGACGTGGACCGGTTCGGCCGGCACGTTCTCGGGGCCGGCTACTATCACCACAAGCGCGCCGCTGTGATGGCCATCGCTGCCATGGAGATGGCGATGTGGGACGCCCTGGGCAAGCAGGCCGGGCTGCCTCTCCATGCGCTGTGGGGCGGACTGTGGCGCGATCGGGTCCAGGCCTCCGCTTATCTCTTCCTTCCCGAACCGGCGGCCTGTGCGGACAAGGCTGGGCGATTTCTCGACCTGGGTTACACCACGTTCAAGGCGAAGGTCGGGTTTGACGAGCGCAATGATGTCGACCTGTTGACTGCGGTGCGGGATCGCGTCGGAGCTCACCCCCTGCGGGCGGATGTCAATGGTGCTTGGTTTCCAGGGACGGCCAAGCGACTGCTGCGCAAGCTTGAAGGTCTTGACCTTGCCTATGTCGAGCAACCCCTGCCCACCGATGACATCATGGGGCACGCAAACCTACGGACCCAGTGCAGCACGCCCATTGCTTTGGATGAGAGCGCCTACACTTTGGAGGACGTGCTTTCCATCGTCCGGGCCGCCGCAGCTGATGTCGTGCTATTGGACCCCCACGAGGCCGGCGGCCTGTGGCAGACGCTGAAGGCCGCAGCCATCTGCGAGGCGGCGAACCTTCCGGTGACGCTGCACAGCGGTGCAGAGCTCGGGTTCTCGCAGGCCGCCTACCTGCATCTGGCCGCGACCATCCCCAATATGACACTCGCGATCGACACCGAGAGCGCCTACCTCGCGGATGACGTCACCGGTGATCCGCCGCGTATCACTGAAGGCAGCTTCTCAGTGCCAATGGGCCCAGGGCTGGGTGTGTCGCCCGATGTAGAAAAACTCGAGACCTACCGCGTTACGGAAATCACGGGTGCCTACCTCGACGACGCAAGGCCTGGCTGGTTCCCCACCAAACCGGCCTACTAGAAATTATGAAACCCAGTTCCGTTTTGTCTCTGGGCGGGATAGGGTGGAAAAAACTGGGGGAACGAATGCCTGCGCCATCATCATCGACAGACGGTTCTCACGCGCGGTACTTCGATCTGGCCAACATTCCCGTTCTGATATCCGGCGGTGGGTCGGGGATCGGTGCCGAGATCGTGCGGCGGTTCGCCCAGCAGGGGGCCCGCGTGGGCTTCCTGGAGGTCAACGCCGAGGCGGCGGCATCGCTGGCGTCCTCGATTGAAGGGGTGGTCGCCTACGAGGTTGTGGATCTTCGGGACATCGGCGCGGCGCGGGCCGCCGTCTCTCGGCTGGCCGGCAAGCTCGGCGCGTTCCGCGTGCTGGTCAACAATGCGGGCGACGATGCGCGCCATGCCTGGAAAGACATCACGCCCGAGCAGTGGGACGATCGTTTCGCCGTCAACCTGCGCCACCAGTTCTTCCTGGCCCAGGCCGTCGCGTCGGGAATGGCTCAGGCCGGCGGCGGGTCGATCATTAACCTGGGCTCCATCTCCTGGATGTTCGGCGCCGTCGGCGTCATCGCCTACACCACCGCGAAGGCGGCAGTCGGTGGGCTGACGAAGAGCCTGGCCCGCGAACTGGGGCGTGACTCCATCCGGGTGAATGCCATCGCGCCGGGCTGGGTCCTTACCGAAAAGCAGGTCTCGCGCGCACAGGCGACGGACCCCTCCAAGTTCGCCGCCTATCTCGAGCGCCAATGCCTGAAAGAGCATCTGGACGCCGGCGACATCGCCAGCATGGCGTTGTGGCTGGCATCCGGCGAGTCGCGACGCTGCACCGGCCAGACCTTCATCGTGGACGGCGGCGTCATCTGACGCGCCTTCAGTCTTGAGAGAAACAGCATGACCCCATCCCGGCCCGCCCATGGGCCCCTCGACGCCATCGTCAGTGTCGAGACCTTCGTCATCTCGATCCCGCGCGACGTGCCCTACCTGGGTCCCCTGAAGGACGGCGAATCGATCAATGCCCAGGGTTACCTGGTTCGTAAGGGCAACAAAACGATCTACCCGACCACAGACCAATCGATCCTGGTCAAGGTGACGGGCGAAAGCGGCCTCGTCGGCTGGGGCGAGAGCTACGGAATGGTTGCTCCGCGCGTCGTTAAGACGATCATCGACGAAGTGCTAGCCCCCGTGATCCTCGGCCGCGATCCCGCCGAGGCCGTGGTCATCCACGAGGACCTGTACGACCTGATGCGGGTTAGGGGTTTCTTCGGCGGCTTCTACCTGGACGCTCTGGCCGGTCTCGACATCGCCATCTGGGACCTGTTCGCGCGCGGTGTGAACCGTCCTCTGGTCGACCTTCTGGGCGGCGCCCGGCGCAAGGTCATCCCCGCCTACGTCTCCGGTCTGCCGGAAGCCACGCTCGCAAGGCGGTGCGATCTCGCTAGGACCTTTGTTGACAAAGGATTCACCGCCATCAAGTTCGCCGCCGCCGTCGCGGAAGACAGCATCGTCGCCGAGATGGCGGCGCTGCGAGAAGCGGTTGGTCCGGACGTCGACCTGATGATCGACATGCACTGGAAGTTCACGGCCGCCCAGGCGATCCGCCTCATTCGCAAACTGGAGCCCTACAACCTTTACTTCGCCGAGGCCCCCTGCGAGCCCGAGGACATGGAAGGGCAGGTCGCCGTGGCCCGCGCGATCGGCACGCCGCTCGCGCTCGGCGAGGAATGGCATACGGTTCTGGAATACCGTCCGCGCTTCGAGGCTCGCGCCATGGCGATCATCCAGCCGGAGATCGCGCACACGGGCGTGACCGAGTTCCTGCACATCGGCCGCATGGCGACCACCTTCCACGTCGAAACCATTCCTCATGCCTCGGTGGGGATCGGCATCTTCCAGGCGGCCAGCCTGCATGCCACGGCGACCCTGAGGCGGGTGCCTTTCCACGAATACCAGCACTCGATCTTCGACAGGAACCTGCAGTTCATCACGGGCGACATGCGCTGCGAGCAAGGACGCTTCACCCTGCCATCCGGACCCGGACTGGGCGTCGAGCCCATGTCCGAAGTCTTCGACTTCGTCGTGGCGTGAGGACAGTCCCATGAGCTTCCGCAATCACGGCGTCTATCCGGTCCTCTACGCGTTCTTCAACGCCGATGGCAGCCTCGACGAGGAGGCCATGCGCCGCCAAGTGGAGCACTGCATTTCGGTCGGAGCCCACGGCATATGCGTGCTGGGCCTAGTGACCGAGGTCGATCGCATGGACGCGGGCGGCCGGCTGGCGCTCGTCCGCCTTGTGGGCCGACTGATCGACGGTCGCCTTCCCTATGCCGTCACGGTCGGCGAACCGACCGCCGAGGCCCAGATCGCCTTCTGCGCCGAGGCGGAAGCCGCGGGCGCAAGCTGGGTCATCCTGCAGCCGCCCCCGGGTGGCCGCTCCGAGGCGGACATCATTGCCTTCTTCACGACGGTCGCCAGGGCCGTGAGCCTGCCGGTGGCCATCCAGAACAATCCCGTGAACCTAGCATCCTTCCTGTCGGTGCAAGGCTTGGTCGACGTGGTCCGCGCCAACCCTAATGTGACGCTGTTGAAAGCCGAAGGCTGGTCGGTCGACATCGCTCGCGTGCTGGATGGCCTCGACGGCAAGGTGGACGCGTTTGGCGGTCACGGCGGCATCGAATTTCTGTCGCTACTCCGCAGCGGTGGGGCCGGCCTGATCCCGGCACCCGACTGCCTCGCCCTTCAGGTCCGCATCTACAATCTGGTGCGCGAGGGCACGCAGGAAGCCCTGGCGACCGCAGAGGCGATCCATCGCGAACTGTTGCCGCTCATCATCTTCATGACACGCAACATCCGAGGACTCGTCCACTACGGAAAAATCGCCATGGCGGACAACCTTGGCCTCAAGACGCTCCACCATCTCCCCGGCGGAATCGAGCCCACGGCCTTCGGGTTGGCGGAGACCCAGCGTTTGATCGCTGATCTTCGCCGAACGGAAGCGAAGTTCCTGCCCGTGTCCCTCCAAAGCCTCTGACGAGCAGGCCAGACATGGCCGATGTGCACCTCGCCCGCGGCGATATGAATGCCATCGTGCGCCCGGAGCTCGGTGGCAGCCTCTTGGGCGTCTGGCAGGACGTAGACGGCTTTCAGCCCCTTTTGAGAAGCCAACCCGATCCCGGAGATCCCCGCCAGGCAGCGTTGTTTCCCATGGTCCCCTGGGCCAACCGGATCTTCGACGGCGGTTTTGAGGTTGGCGGCGAGAGGGTACGGCTCGACCCGCTGGGACCAGGGCCTCACGTTCACGGCTACGGCTGGGTCGCCCCGTGGAGCGTGAAGCAGCAGACCGCGTCCGAAGTCGCGCTCGTGCATGCGCACGCGTCCCCCGGTGGCTACGAATACGAGGCCCAGCTGATCTATCGGCTGGTCGAGAGTGGTCTGGCGATCAGCCTGTCGGCCACCAACATGGCGGCGCGGCCCATGCCTTTCGGGCTTGGGCTTCACCCCTATTTTGAGCGGCACGACGACACCTGGCTGGAGGCCAGCGTCCAGGGGGTCTGGCGAGCGGATGAAGGCTCAAGGCCGCTGGATGTGGAGGTCATGCCGCCCGATCTCGATTTCGCGCGAACGCCTCTCCCGACGCGATTCGTCGATGCCCTCCTGGTCGGCTGGAACGGCCGACTTCATGTCGGTCGAAGATCGACGGGTTCCGTCGTCACGCTGCACGCGGCGGAGTGCGACTTGCTGCATCTCTACGCGCCCCTGGATGCCCGATCATTCTGCTGTGAACCCGTCACCCATGCGGTGGACGCCCATAACCACGGTCGCATGCCGGCCCCCGTCCTGGCGACGGGGGAGATGGCGCGCCTGGACGCAACGCTGATCCGGACTGGCGGTTAAAAAAAATACTGGAACTAAGTTTCATTCTGAATGATAGTCCCTATCAGGGCCCTGCCAAAAAGGGCCGAACCCAGGGGAGACCAGAATGAAGAGATTGTCCTTCGGCGTGTTTTTCGCCGCGCTGATGTCATCGACGGCGATGGCGCAGACCATGCCTCCACAGACTACGGGGCAGGACGAAGCGAGCCAGCTCGATGAGATCGTCGTTACGGCGCAGCGGCGTGAAGAAAACGTCCAGAAGATCCCGGTCGCCGTCGCGGTGGTTGATGGTCAGACCCTGGCCCGTCGCAGCTCGACCGACATCAGCGACCTCCAGGCCCTGGTCCCTAGCGTGTCCTTCGCTGCGGGCAACGAGCTCCGCAATAACTCGATCCGGGTGCGGGGCGTCGGCACCGACGTCTTCACGACAGGTATCGAGCCGAGCGTGTCGACGGTGGTCGATGGCGTCGTGCTTCAACGTCCGGGTTCCGCCTTTAGCGACCTGGGCGATATTCAGCGGATCGAAGTCCTGCGAGGCCCGCAGGGCACTTTGTTCGGCAAGAACTCGTCGGCCGGCGTGGTCAACGTCATCACCCAGGCTCCAAGCTTCAGCGGTCCCACCGGAAACATCGGCGGCCTGATCGCCCAGGACAACGAATACCGCATCAACGGCGCCTATTCGGCCCCGATCAGCGACACCCTGGCCTTCCGCCTGGCGGCCTTCTACCGGACCCAGGACGGTATCGTCACCAACCTCTACACCAACGACACCGTCAACGATCAGGAAGCCTACGGTGCGCGCCTCAAGCTGGCCTGGAACCCGTCCGACAACCTGCGCATCCAGTTCGCGGCCGACTACTCCGAACTGAACTCCAGCGCGGGCGCCCTTCCGCTCCGCGTCGCGACGAACAACCCCAAGGCCCTAAACACGGGCACGCCTGTCGGACCGAACAATGACCAGGTCAACAACGACGTCGTGCCCTTCGTCGACCAGGAAAACTACGGCGCGTCCCTGACGATCGACTACGATATCGGCGACTTCACGCTCACCAGCATCACGGCGGTCCGTGACTTCAGCAACACCAGCGACGTTGACCTAGACGACACCCAGGCCCAGATCGTCCTGTCCAACTTCAACATCGAGTCCAGCGAGACGACCACGCAGGAATTCCGCCTCACCTCGCCCGCGTCGGACGTGTTCGACTTCGTCATAGGGGCCTATTTCTTCGACGGCTCCGTCTACAACTACCTGAACCGACCTGGCCTGAATCTGGCGTCGACGGCCATCACCTCGATCAACCCGGACGGGACCCTGAACCGGACCAGCCCCTATGGCCTCCTGACGGGCGACTCCACCGTGGAGTCTCGGAACGCCTCGATCTTCGGGCAGGCCAACTGGCACCTCGGCGACCGGCTGACGCTCACGGGCGGCCTGCGCTATCTGGAGGAAGACCAGACCCTGAAATTCTCGCGGCCCGTCTCGGCCTTCTTCAACGGCGACACGCAGCCTGCGACCAACCCGGCCTTTACGCCGCCCGATCTCGACTTCCACGACTCGGCGCTGATCGGCAAGGCGGCGATCACCTTCGAGGCCACTGAGAACGTCACGGCCTATGCCAGCTACAGCACCGGCTACAAGAGCGAGGGCATCACGTCGTCGCTCGGGCTGACCCAGGCGCAGTATGACGTCCAGCCGGCCCCAGCGGAAACGTCGGAGCTGATCGAGGCCGGGCTGAAAACGCGGCTGTTCGACCGCCGCCTGACGCTGAATGTCACCGCGTTCCAGACGACGTTCTCGGACTACCAGGCCCAGGTCTACAATGCCGCCGTAGGGCTGAACTTCATCACCAGCGCCGGCACGGTCGAGATCCCTGGGTTCGAGATCGAGTTCCAAGCGCGCCCGTTCGAAGGCTTCACGCTGAACGGTGGCGTGACAAAGCTCGATGCGACGTTCCAGGACATCCCGAACGGCCCCTGCTACTCGGGTCAGACAGCTGCCCAGGGCTGCGTTCCCACGCAGCTCGGCACGGCGATCGTCTCGGTTCAGAACCTCAACGACAAGCCCTTCATCGTCGCCCCGGACATCCGCTACACCTTGAGCGGACGCTATGAGCGGCTGCTGTTCGGGGACGTCGAGGGCTTCGTGCAGATGGACTATCGCTGGCAGGACGACATCATCTTCGAGATCAGCCAGAACCCCAACATGCGCCAGGACGCCTATGGTGTCGCGGACGTCTCCGCAGGCGTTTCCTTCGCCGACGGGCGCTATGACCTTACCGCCTTCGTCAAGAACGTCTTCGACGAGCAGTATGTCTCGAACATCGTGCCGAATGGCGCATCAGGAGGGGCGAACTCCTATGTCCAGAACCTGCCACGCGACTTCCACCGCTATGGTGGCGTGACCTTCCGGGCCCGCTTCTGATCCTCCGGAACACCTGACGGGCACCGACTTCGGTCGGTGCCCGCTTCTTTAGTCGCCGCCTTGAGTGCCCCATGACCCCGATCGATTACGCCATCTTCATCGCCTATCTGATCGGCACCCTCGCGATCGGCTTCGTCTTCTTCTCGCGCAACAAGACGTCCAGCGACATGTTCGCCGCCGGTGGTCATTCGCCGTGGTGGGTGTCTGGCCTGAGTGGCTTCATGACCCTAAAGTCGGCCGGCACCTTCGTGGTCTGGGGCGGACTGGCCTACCAGATGGGGGTCGTCGCGATCGCGATCGTGACCTGCATCGGCCTATCGGGCCTTCTCGTCGGCCGCTTCGTCGCGGGATACTGGCGCCGTCTCGGGATCAGCACGCCGGCGGAGTTCATCGAGTTCCGCTTCGGCCCGTCGGCGGTCCAGTTCTACACCTGGTCGATGATGGCCATCCGGACCCTATCGTCCGGAGTGGCCCTCTACGCCGTCGCGGTCATGCTCGTGACCTTGATCCCCCTGCCGGAAGGCAATCCGCTTCGCGATCCCGTGACCGGCAACCTGTCGCTGACGGTCGCGATCATCGCCTTCGCGGCGATCATCATCGTCTATACCGTGTCTGGAGGCCTTTGGGCGGTGCTGATGACGGACATCCTGCAGTTCGTCGTGCTGCAACTGGCCGTCCTGTTCATCATCCCGCTGCTCTTCTTCGCCCTGAAGGACGCGCCGCAGGTCACGCTTCCGACCGGCTTCTTCGTGCCGTTCTCGGAGCAGTACACGCTGTGGTTTCTCGCCGGCTGGGTGCTGGTCCACTTCTTCGTCATCGGCGCGGAGTGGGCCTTCGCCCAGCGCTTCTTGTGCGTGCCCACGGAGCGCGATGCGCGGTGGGCGGCCTATCTATTCGGCGGGCTGTATCTGATCAGCCCGACGATCTGGCTGATGCCGTCGCTCATGTACCGGATGATTGATCCTTCAGCCAACCCCGAGCAGGCCTACATACTGGCCAGCCAGTTCGTGCTCCCGACCGGGATGTTGGGTTTGATGATGGCGGCGCTGTTCTCCGCCACGGCCAGCGCCATTAGCGGCCAGATCAACGTCTTCGCCGGGGTGTTTTCCGAGCAGTTCTATCGTCGACTCTTCGCACCGGCCGCCACGGACAAACAGATGGTTTGGGCCGGTCGTGTGTCGATGTTCCTGCTGGGGCTTCTCCTGCTCGGCGTCGCGCTCGCCGTGCCCCTGATGGGCGGAGCCCAACAGATCGTGCTGACCCTGACCGGTCTTCTTCTCGGCCCGCTCCTGGCGCCGACGGTGTTCGGCCTCGTCAGCAAGCGCATCGGCCTGCGCGACGTGTTCATCACGGCGGGAACGAGCTTCGCCGTCGGCGTATTTCTGAAGTTCGGGCTGAAGGCGTTCGGTGGTCCCTTCATGCCCGCCGCCGAATGGGTTCGCCTGAATCCCCGGATGGTCGATGTGCTGGTGGGGGCGGTCCTGCCCACCATCATCCTGTCGCTGGCCCATTTCACCCGCAAGTCGACGTCGGCCGGCTGGGCGGAGACGCAGCGTCGCTACGACACTTATACGCCATCCCAGGCATCGACGGCGGGCGAGGGAAGTGCTGCCACGACCGTGACCTGGATCTCGCTCGGTGCGACCGGACTGGTCGTCCTCTCCCTCATCTTCATCAACAGCACAGACCAGGTTGCCCTCGCCATCTTTGGGCTGATCCTGATGGCGCTGTCGATCGCCATCTGGGCGCGAGCCCGCAAGACCCGTCCCCTCGCCGCCTGATGAAGCTCCTGACCGTTTTCGAGACCCGTGACACGTTGGGCGAAAGCCCGGTCTGGAACGAGGATGACCAGCGCCTTTGGTATACCGACATCGACCGCGCGGTCTTAAAACGGCTCGACCCCATCACCGGCGAGGTCGCGGTGACAGCGCTTTCCGAACGCCTTGGTTCGTTCTGTCTGATCAGCGGATCTCCAGACCGCGTGCTTGGAGCATTCGAAAGCGGCTTCGGCTGGCTGGATGTGCATTCGGGGGCGATCGAGTGGCTCGAGCGACCGGAACGGGGTCGTACTGGACGACGCTTGAATGATGGGCGCTGCGATCGATCCGGCCGCTTCTGGGCCGGATCGATGGTCGAGGACGATGACGTCGCCGCCGACCGGCTGGGCGCGCTCTACCGCGTGGGCCCCGACGGCTCGAGCGAGGTCATGGACCAAGGATTCCTGGTATCGAACGGCCTGGCCTTCAGCCCTGATGGCGGCACCGTCTATTTCTCGGACTCGCGACGGCGCGAGATCTATCGCTACCCGCTTGCACTGGACGGTCGGCTTGGCGGGCGCGAACTCTGGTGCGAGGTCGCGGATGGCAAGCCGGATGGAGCGACCGTTGATGCAGAAGGACGCCTCTGGTCCGCGCTTTGGGGCGGTTCAAAGCTGGCCCGCTTCCATCCGGATGGTCAGAGGCTGGAGGACATAGCCATGCCCCTTACCCAGCCGACGAGCCTGGCGTTCGGAGGCCCCGATCTGACCTGGGTCTTCGTCACCTCGGCTTCCAAGGGGGATACGTCGGGCCACAACGGCTCCGTCCTGATGTTCGAGAGCGACTGTCCGGGTTTGTCGGAGGGACGCTTCGTCACCGATGCCGTGCGTGCGGCATGACGGAGCCTGTCCTGATCGGCCTGGACTGGGGCACGACCAACCTGCGTGCCTATTTGCTCGGCACGGACGGCGCTGTCATCGAGAGCCGATCCGATCCTCGCGGCGCCGGGGCGCTGACGTCGAGCGATTACCCTGCCGTCCTCCAGGACGCGGTCGGCGACTGGATGGCGGCCGGGCTTCCAGCCCTCATCTGCGGCATGGCCGGCTCCCGGGCGGGTTGGCGCGAAGCACCCTATCAGCCCTGTCCGGCGTCGCTGGAACAGGTGGCGTCCCAGCTCACGAAACCCGTTGCGCGTTCCGGCATCTGGATTGTGCCCGGGGTCGCATGGGCTCCTGGGGGCGTGCTTCTGGACGTCATGAGAGGCGAAGAAACCCAGGTGTTTGGAGTGGGTGACCTCGGATCCAGAACGACGATCATCGCGCCCGGCACGCACAGCAAATGGATCGTGGTCGAAGGCGGAGACATCCAGACGCTCAAGACCTATCCGACTGGTGAACTTTTTGCAGCCATACAGACGTCACCGCTGTTTGGAGCCGCCCTGTCCTCGGGCTACAGCAAAGGGTCCCCATTCCTGAAAGGCGCTGAGCGCGGCCTGGTGGATCCTGCGGTGACGTCGACGCTGTTCAGCGTCCGCATCGAGCGTCTGGCGGAACGCCTGTCGGATGCATCGGCGGCCGAATATCTGTCCGGGCTTCTCATAGGGTCGGAGGTCGCCTTGGCGTCCGCCACGTTCGAGAACCAGAAGGACGACGTAATCGTGGTCGGGCAGTCGGGACTGGCGGATCTGTACAGCCTTGTCCTCTACCACGCGGGTTACGCAAAGAGCCGACAGGTTGACGCGGAGTCGGCGACCGCCCGCGGGCTCTGGCGCATCTGGAAGGCGGAGCCATGAGCTTTCAAAGGATCGACGCCCTACCACTTGTCGCGATCCTGCGCGGCCTTGCCCCCGACGAAGCCGTTGAGGTCGGGGAGGCACTGGTGGCGGCCGGCTTCCTCTGCCTGGAGGTGCCCCTGAACTCTCCGGAGCCGTTTGTCAGTATCCGGCGGCTCAGGGATGCCCTCGACGGACGCGCGGGTGTGGGCGCAGGGACTGTTCTCACGGGGGAGGCGGTCTGGTCAGTGGCCGACGCTGGGGGGCAGGCGATCATCTCGCCAAACTCTGACCCGGACGTCATTCGGGCCTCCAAGGATGCGAACCTCTATTCTCTGCCCGGGTTTTTCACGCCCACGGAGGCCTTCGCGGCGCTCGCGGCCGGAGCGGACGCCCTGAAGCTGTTTCCCGCAGAAGTCTCGGGCGTAGCAGGACTCAAGGCGGTCCGAGCCGTATTGCCGCCGGCGACGAAGATCTTGCCGGTCGGGGGCGTATCCCCGCAGCACTTGGCGGACTGGCGTCGCGCGGGTGCCTCGGGCTTCGGTCTGGGGTCGGCGCTCTACATGGCGGGCCGTTCGGCCTCGGACGTCGAGGCACGGGCGCGCTCTTTCGTCGACGCGTGGCGCGCGACAGTCTCGCCTGCGGCGCGTGATCGACCATCATGATCATTGCGTCCCCCAGAGATTATCGGGAGGCTGCTCGGCGGCGGCTTCCCCGTTTCCTGTTCGACTACATCGACGGGGGCGCCAATGAAGAGCAGACGCTACGTGCCAATACTCGGGATCTGACCGAGGTCACACTCCGCCAGCGCGTCCTGAGAGACGTTTCCAATGTAAACCCAAGCACGCGATTGTTCGGTGAGGATCTCGCCCTGCCGGTCATTCTCGGACCTGTTGGGCTTTCGGGCATGTACGCACGCCGTGGGGAGGCGCAGGCCGCGAGGGCGGCCGATCTTGCTGGTGTCCCGTTTTGTCTGTCGACCGTGTCGGTCTGCCCCTTGGCAGAAGTTTCAGCAGCCAGTCATAGGGCAATCTGGTTCCAGCTTTATATGCTGAAGGATCGCGCCTTCATGCGAGCCCTTCTAGCCCAGGCAAAGGACGCAGGCGCAAAGGTGCTCGTCTTTACGGTCGACATGCCGGTCCCAGGGGCTCGGTATCGAGACCGGCATTCCGGAATGTCTGGGCCGAACGCCGCCGCGCGGAGGTTCGGACAGGCCATGATTCACCCTCGATGGGCTTGGGACGTTGGGGTGATGGGGCGTCCTCACACGCTCGGTAATGTCGCTTCGATACTAGGTCCGTCCTCAGGCCTCGAGGACTTCATGGGATGGCTCGGAGCCAATTTCGATCCTTCGGTTCGATGGCAAGATCTGGATTGGATTCGCGAACACTGGGATGGTGCCCTGATCATCAAAGGCATCCTTGACCCGGAGGACGCACGCGCCGCAGCGGACCTTGGGGCCGACGGCATCGTCGTATCCAATCACGGAGGGCGTCAACTTGACGGCGTTTCATCGACCGCAAGTGTACTGCCTGGTATTGCGGAAGCTGTTGGCGACCGCTTGACGGTGTTAGCGGACTCTGGGGTCCGCTCGGGTCTCGATGTGATCAGAATGCTCGCGCTGGGGGCCAAAGCCGTCTTACTGGGGCGGGCGTGGGCCTTTGCATTGGCGGCCGGAGGACAAGTCGGCGTTTCCCAAATGCTCAACTCAATGCGGAGCGAGATCGGGGTCGCTATGTCTCTCACCGGAGTGAAGCGTATCGACGAAATCGACGCGACTACGCTCGCTCGCGTTGGTTCAGCGGAAGCTAGCCATCGGATCGCTCATGCTGTTGGGCCTACCGGTCTTTGAGCAGTGGCATCGACAGATTTAGACCTTCTGTCCGTGCGTCTCGCGCTTGCTATTGTCGAGCATCGCGGTTTGCGAAGAGCGGCATTGTCGATAGGCATGAGCGAAGCCGCCGCGAGCCAAAGGCTTCGATCGCTAGAGGACACATTAACGGTGTCGCTCTTCAGCCGGACCACTCGCGGACTCAGGCCAACGGACGCCGGACTGCATTTCTTTAGGCAGGCACGCGACGGCCTGCGAATATTCGATTCAGCCTGCTGGCACGCTTCGCGCGCAAGCAAAGGACGGACGGGTAAAGTCACTGTTGGGCTTTACACCTCGCTCTCAGCGGGACGCCTTCGCGAAGCCCTGCGCGCGTTTCAGTCGGAGCATCCAGACGTCGATTTGGAGTTCGTCGAAGGTGCCCGTTGGCGGCTCATCGAGGGCCTCACCCTCGGAACGATCGACCTGATTTTTCTACTAGGCCCCCAACAAGCGGATCTCGGTGAACATCTCCGTCTTTGGTCCGAGCAGATTTTTGTGGTTTCAGACGTTTCCAGCCGACACGCCTCTCGGTCCCAAGCACAGGCTCAAGACCTGGTTGACGAGCCCGTCGTGGTTTCGACCCGAGGCGCAGGTCCTGCAGCCTCGGCACTCCTGGCCAGGATGATCGGTGTTGAGCCGGATAATCAACGGGCACACCATATCAGTCGAGAAATGATCCTCTCCCTCGTCAGTATGGGTTTCGGCAACTCGATCTTACTTGAATCCGACGTCGGCAATTTGCCGGACAATGTGGTCGCGCGCCCCTTGGAAGGTGAACCCAGTGACGTCTTGATTGACCTCACCGCATACCGCGATCCATCCAATGACAATCCATCGTTACGGCGTTTCTGGTCCCTGCTGAAGAGTCGCTATGCAGACCGCGCCTGATGATCGGCTGCGGCACGCCTGGCTTTTGAGAAGGCGCGATCGGACGCCATGAATCGCACAACCATCGGGCAAATGAGCTTGCTGGCGTCGACAGCCTGACCCGTTTCTGCCGATAGAGAAGCGGCGTAGGCGACCAGATCTCTATGAACGGCTGAAGGGATATCGATCGTTAGCCGGACGGCTTTCTCCTCCACGATCGATCCGAGCTTGAGCTTGGACATGACGTTCCTCAGTTCGAATAGGGCTCAAGCACCAAATCACGTGTGACGATCAACCGGACTGGCAACCCTGGCCGAATGGTCAGGGTAGGTTGGATGTCGAGTGAGCGGCCGACGATTTGACGACCGGCCTGACTCACGCCCTCCGATCCACCGCGACGAAGCGCTTGGATCAGGTCGTCCTCGTCGTCGGTCGAACCGGCCTGGCTGCCAACGCTCAACACTGTTGAGACAAGCGCGGCCCGGAACACGGCTCCCCAATGGTTGTCGACGCGATCTTCCAAGCCGGCATAACCTTCGACGTCAGCGCCGGACTGCCGTTCCAGCGTGATCGATCGGCCATTCGGGAGGATGAGACGAGTCCACACCAGCAGCGCCCGGGACTGACCAAAGGAGATCTGCGCATCGTATTCGCCGATCAGTCGTGCGCCCTGAGGGATCAGCAAGGTGCGGCCGGTCGGGCCATCATAGACATTCTGAGTGACCTGGGCCGAGACAAAGCCGGGCAGGTCCGATCGGAGGCCAGTGATCATCGCGGCCGGGATCACGCTGCCCGCCGGAAGCACATAAGGACCGGGCGAGGATTGCAGGCGATCGAGGCTCGCGGTGCGGCCGTCCGCGGGTCGATTGAGGAAGACGAGCCGGCGATCTCCCTCCGAGGACGAAGCGGCGGCCTCGCCAAGGCTCGGGGGCAGGCTGGCTGACAAGCTCGGGGCCGGCGTAGCGGCGGTCGGCGCGCGCGTTTCCGCCGTAAACATGCGGCTCGACCGGGCCGACTCCACTTCCTGCGCGCGCCTCTGAGCCTCCTGCGCTCGCTGCTCCGCCACGGGGTCGGTAGGGGAAGTGGTCGCAACCGGTGCGCCGGGCATGGGACCCGGCTGGACGCCCGCGCTCAGCATGGGTCGGCCGAGGTCGCCAGGCAGAGGCGGACCGAGTTGCGGGACGTCGCGTGGCACCCCTGCGTAGTCGGCCGGCAGACGCGACAGGCCTTCGGCCGGCGTCCGATTGTCAGTGTTGATCAGTTCCTGCTGTGGTTCCGGGCTGTCGGTCTGCAACGCCCAGATCAAGGCTCCTCCGAGCGCCAGCGCGGACACCCCAGCCATTACGCCGAGCACCTTGCGCGAGAGGCGAACGACGCGCGGACGCTCGGGATGCAGCCGCAGCTCGTGCGCGATGTCGGCTTCGGAGCGCCGTGGTTCAGGGATCGGATCCAGAGGCCGGGTGTCGGTCACGACGCCGGCCTGCCGTCAGTGCGCACGATCCGGACCCGCCGCTGACGATCGCTGCCAAGCCGGAGTTCGGCCCCGCCAAACAGCCGGTCGACCACCATAAAGCGGCCACGGACGCGGTAGTTGACCAACTCGGCTTCGCCCTCGGCGCCGATGATCCAGAGCGGCGGCATTTCGCCCTGGGCGATGCCGGCTGGAAACTCGATGAACACCTGACGTCCGTCGTCGAACGCCCGCTCCGGTCGCCAACTCGGCCGGTCGCCCTCGATGCGGTAGCGGAAGTTCAGGTTTTCGAGCCCGACCGGATCGGTCGTTGCGGCGACCTGCGCGCCCTCGGCTGCGGTGTTTTGACGGCGCAGCGCGATCAGTTCGTCCTGCGGGTAGGACCAGGACACCGAGGCCATGTAGGTGCGCTCGGCCGACCGCAGTTCGAGGTGGTAGGTCCGGCGATCGGTGTTGATGACCAGGTTGGTCTGCAGGTCGGCGCGGATGGGTTTCAGCAGGATGTGGACACGGCGGGTGGAGCCGGTCCCGCTCTCCGTGTCGCCGATGATCCAGCGAACGGTGTCGCCGGCCGCGACCGGCCCCGCCCCGACCAGTTGCTCGCCGGGTTGAAGGGCGATGTCGGTCACCTGACCGGGGGCGGCGTAAACTTGGTAGAGCGCGCCTTCAGAGTATGGATAGACCTGCACGGCGTTGAAGAAGCCGGCTCGGCTGGGCTCGACGCGCGCTTCGCCGTTGGCGCTTTCCACGCGCCGCCGTGGATCAGCAGGTTCGGTCGGCGGGCTCACTGGAGGCGGGACGGCCTGCAACTGGCCTGGCAGGGGCAGGGGCTCCGGAATGACGACGATCTCGACGGCGCGAGGCGGCTCGGTCGCGAGAACCGCAGGCTCGGCGGGTGCGGGCGTGTCGAGCGCGATTTCCGGCGGCGTCCAGCGATGAGCGCAGGCCGACAACGAGACCGACGACAACAGGATGAGCGGAAGGGTCAGGCGTCGCATCAGCCGAGCTCCTTTGACCAGTTGAGGGCGTGGACGTAGACGCCGAGCGGGTTCTTCTTCAGTCGCTCGACATCACGGGGCGGTTGGATGGTGATGGTAAGGATCGCGGTCCAGCGCTCCGTCGAGGCCAGGGCGCCGTCCTGATAGCGGCGCTCGATCCAGGCCACCCGGAACGAGCTGGGCGAGGCCCGGATGACGCTGGAGACCTCGACCGCAATCTGGTCCTCGCCGACGCGGGCGAACGGGTCGTTGACCCGTGCATAGTCGTTCAGCGCGGCGGCCCCACGGTCGGTCGTCAGGTCGTAGGCTCTGAGCCAGTTCTGACGCAGCACGATCGGATCGGCGGGGATCGAGCGGGTCTGCTCGATGAAACGCGCCAGATGCCAGGCGATCTGCGGGTCGGTCGGCCTGTAGTCCACCTCGGCCGGTGCGACAGCCTGGGTGGCGCCCAGCCGGTCGACCTGAACAACCCAGGGCACGACGGTGCCGGACGCCGACTGCCACACCAAGGCGGCGGCGAGACCGCCGGACAGGATGAGCGAGCCGAACGCCATGAGCCGCCAGTTGCGGGCCTGGACCCGGGCCGAACCGATGCGGTCGTCCCAAGCCTGGGCGGCCCGTTGGTAGGGTGTCTCTGGCACGGGGCTCCGGCCGTAGCGGATCGAAGATCGTTTGAAGAGCATCACTCACCTTCCCGGACGCTGACGGATGAACCTGCGCCGCCGCCATCGCCGGACTTGACGGCATGGAGGGCGGTCTGGACGCCGTGGGTGGCGGCTTGGCGCTCGCGCATGGATTTGGCCCAGGCGGGCTCGCCCGAATACGACACTGCGTCGTTCGCGGCCGAGCCAGCGCCCGATCCGCCCATACCCGATCCGCCCTTGATGGCGCCGCCTGTCGCCTCGAACGCGGAGCGGCCGCCGGACTGGAAACGCTGACCGAGGTTGGCGGCAGCCCCGCGCAGAGGTGAACTCGCCGCCGCCCCTCCGGCGTAGGCGACGCCGGACAGACCGCCCGCGACGCTGCCGCCCTTAGCGGCGCTGCCGAGTTGATAGGCGGCGGAGGCACCGCCCGCGATTGAAGCCCCGCCGGAGACGGCGGCTCCAACCGCGCCCGCCGCCATCTTGGCACCGGCTGCACCGGCCAGGAGGGCACCGCCAGCGGCCAGGCCCGTACCGACAGCCGCGCCCGCGCCCAGCTGAGGACCGCCCGAGACGATGCCATTGGCGATCGAGGGACCGAAGATGCCGAGACCCAGTAGCGATAGTGCGGCCAGCACAAGCGTCATCGCGTCTTCGATAGTCGGCTCGGCCTGGAAGCCCTGCGTAAACTCGCCGAACAGGGTGGTGCCGATGCCGACGATGACGGCCAGGACCAGAACCTTGACGCCCGAGCTGATGACGAGGCCGAGCACACGCTCGGCCATGAAGGCGGTCTTGTTGAACAGGCCGAACGGCACGAGGACGAACCCGCAGAGGGTCGCCAGCTTGAACTCGATCAGGGCGATGAAGAGCTGGATCGCCAGGATGAAGAAGGCGAGGATGACGACGGCCCAGGCAAACAGCAGGACCACGATCTGGATGAAGTTCTCGAAAAACGAGATGTAGCCCATCAGCCCGCTGATGGACTCCAGGATCGGCCGGCCGGCGTCGAACCCAACCCGGGCGATACGGCCAGGACGGAGGAATTCGGCCTGACTGATGGAGGCGCCGGAGGCTTGCAGGCCTAGACCGGCGAAGCTCTCGAAGACGATGCGCGAAAGGCTGTTCCAGTTGCCGATGATGAAGGCGAAGGCGCCGACGAACAGCGTCTTCTTGACCAGCCGCGCGAGGATGTCGTCGTCCGCGCCCCACGCCCAGAACAGCGCCGCAAGCGTCACGTCGATGACGATGAGGGTGGAGGCGAGCCATGCCACTTCGCCCTGCAAAAGGCCGAAGCCGCTGTCGATGTAGCGGGTGAAGACCTCAAGGAATCGGTCAATGACGCCCGTCCCCTCCATCACCGATCCTCCTGGGTCGTCGGCATGGCGGGAGACGGGGTCCGCCCGGGGTGATTACGGGAGTCCGACGACCCAAAAAATCGACGCCGGTTTTCGGCCCACGCGGCGCGGCATCCGGCGTCGTCGAGGGCGGCGGATCCCAGGTCGTTGCACCGTTGCAAACCGGCCCGCACCGGGTCGTCGGAGGTCGCCTGGCCCGTTACGACGGACCCTCCCGCCGCTCCCGGATCGTCGCTCAGGATCCAGAGCCCGGTCGCAAACAGGGTCACGCCGACCACGGCCATGGCGACCACGCGAAGAAGTCTTCGCGGGTCGCGCGCAGCCATCCGGGAGAGCCGGCGTCCCAAGCTCATCGCTGGCTCGGGAACATATCGACGTTGGTGGGACGGTAACCCGCGCCAGGTGTCAGAAACCGGCGCAAACGCTCACGGCCCTGGTCCTGTGCGGCCGCGCGCTGCGCCGCTTCAAGGCTCGCGGCCCGACCCTGCGCCGCCACCGCCGCCGTCAGGTCCGCGAGTTGCTGCGCCTGAAGCGCGAGGAGCTGATTGCCGGCCTGGGTGGCCTGAAGCGCCCCGGTGGCGGACTGGCTCGACGACACCAGGGCCGCCATCTCGGCGCGGTTGGTGTCGATGTTGCCGACGACGCCGGCCTGCACCCGAAGCGCGTCCTGAAGCGCCCCGACCGAGGTCTGCCAGCGCTCGCGCGCCGAAGCGATCATCGCCTGGTTCGACGTCCCCGCCGTGGCCGGCGCATAGGTGGTGGTGAAGGCCTGGTCGATCTGCTGGACGTCATAGGCGAGGCGCTGCGCCTGGCCGAGCAGTTGCTGGGTGCGCGCGACCGACGACTGCAGCCGCTGCAACGAGGAATAGGGCAGGCTCGCCAGATTGCGCCCCTGGTTGATCAGCATCTGGGCCTCGTTCTGGAGGCTGGCGATCTGGTTGTTGATCTGGTCGAGGGCGCGCGCCGCCTGCAGCACGTTCTGGACGTGATTGGTCGGATCATAGACAGCGACCTGGGCGTGGGTCGGGGCGGAAGCGCTGAGAAGCGCGAGCGCGGCCACGCCAGCGGTGAGGAGGGTGTGGGCACGGGTCTTCATCGGACGGTCTCCTGTTCGGGTTGGGGTTGACGAAGGAGGTCGATGGCCCAGGCCGCGCCTCTGGCGTCGAGCCAGGCACGGGCGAATCCGTCAGGGCCGTGTTCGGCCATCAGCCGGGCGATCAGCGCCTGGTCGGACTTGGAGGACGCGGCCGTGAAGGCCAGCGCAACCTCGCCCAGACCAAGCTCGAACAGCCGATTGCCGCGCCGCGACTGGCAGTAGTAGTCGCGCTTGGGCGTCGATCGGCTGAGGATTTCGATCTGGCGATCGTTGAGGCCGAAGCGGCGGTAGACGCCGGCGATCTGAGGTTCGAGCGCGCGCGCGTTGGGCAGAAAGATCCGCGTCGGGCAACTCTCGATAATCGCCGGGGCGATGGCGGAACCGTCGATGTCGGCCAGGCTCTGGGTGGCGAAGATGACGCTGGCGTTCTTCTTGCGCAGCGTCTTGAGCCATTCCCTGAGCTGCGAGGCGAAGCCCTCGTCGTCGAGGGCGAGCCAGCCTTCGTCGACGATCAGCAAGGTCGGGCGACCGTCGAGGCACCGTTCGATCCTGTGGAAGAGGTAGGCGAGAACCGCGGCGGCCGCGCCGGTGCCGATCAATCCTTCGGTCTCGAAGGTCTGGACATCGGCGTCGCCAATCCGTTCCGCCTCGGCATCGAGCAGTCGGCCCCACGGACCGCCTACACAATAGGGTTTGAGCGCCTGCTTCAGCGGCTGGCTCTGCAAGAGCACGCTGAGCCCCGTCAGCGTCCGCTCCGGGACGGGCGCCGACGACAGATTGAGGAGGGCCGACCAGAGGTGCTCTTTCACCTCCGGGGTGACGACGACCTTCTCCCGACCCAGGATCGCGGCGATCCACTCGACGGCCCATGCCCGTTCATCGGCGGCGTGGATTCCCGCCAGCGGTTGTAGAGCCACGGGCTCGGTCGTGTCGTCGGTGAGCGAACCGCCGAGGTCGTGCCAGTCGCCGCCCATCGCCAGGGCCGCAGCCCGGATCGAACCGCCGAAGTCGAAGGCGAAGACCTGGGCGCGTTCATAACGCCGGAACTGCAGCGCCATCAGCGCCAGGAGGACCGACTTGCCCGCGCCGGTCGGGCCGACGACCAGGGTGTGACCAACGTCGCCGACGTGGAGCGAGAACCGGAACGGGGTTGATCCTTCGGTCTTGGCCAGAAACAGCGGCGGCGCATCGAAGTGCTCATCCCGTTCCGGCCCGGCCCACACGGCCGAGAACGGCATCATATGGGCGAGGTTCAGCGTCGAGATGGGGGGCTGTCGGACGTTGGCATAGACATGGCCGGGCAGCGAACCCAGCCACGCTTCGACCGCGTTGACCCGTTCGACCATGCAAGTGAAGTCGCGACCCTGGATGACCTTCTCGACCAGACGCAGACGTTCGTCGGCGATCCGTGGATCGGTGTCCCACACCGTCACGGTAGCGGTGACATAGACCGTCCCGACCAGATCCGAGCCGAGCTCTTGAAGCGCGAGGTCCGCGTCGACCGCCTTGTTGGCGGCGTCGGAATCCATAAGGGCCGAGGCCTCGTTGGTCATGATCTCCTTGATCATGGCGGCGATGGACTTGCGCTTGGCGAACCACTGGCGACGAATGCGGCCGAGCACCTTGGCCGCATCGGTCTTGTCCATGCAGATGGCGCGGGTCACCCAACGATAGTCGAAGGCCAGACGGTTCAGGTCATCCAGCAGTCCGGGCCAGGTCTGAGACGGAAAACCCATCACCGTGAGCGTGCCCAGATGGGCTTGGCCGAGGCGCGGTTCGAGACCGCCGATCAGAGGCTCGTCCGCGAGGATGGCGTCGAGGTGCATCGGCGTGTCGGGGACACGGACGCGGTGACGACGGCCGGAGACGGTCGAGTGCAGATAGGTCAGCGTCTCGACGTCGGTGAGCCAGGCAGCCTCGGGCATGAAGCCTTCGACCAGATTGAGCACGCGGTCGGTTCGATCGACGAAGCCGGCGAGTTGCTCTCGACCATCGGCGCCGCGCCCATCGCGACCTTCGTAGAGCCAGGCCTCGGCTCGAGCAGCGTCCTCGGCAGGCGGCAGCCAGACCAGGGTGAGGAAGTAGGAGGATTCGAAATGCGCGCCGGTCTCGTCGAACTGGGCGCGGCGTTCGAAGTCCACCAGATTGGAGACAGCCTCAGGAAAGGCACCGGACGGATAGGGTCCGGCGGCGTGACGCTGCGCCTCGACGAAGACGGCCCAGCCGGATCCCAGCCGCCGCAAGGCGTTGTTGAGGCGTGAGGTCGTGGCGACCAGTTCGGCTGGGGTCGCGCTGTCGAGGTCCGGCCCCCGGAACCGGGCCGTGCGCTGGAATGACCCGTCCTTGTTGACGATGACGCCTTCGCCGACCAGCGCCGCCCACGGCAGGAAATCCGTCAGGCTCTGGGGCTTGTTGCGGTATTCGCGGAGGTTCAGCACGAGCCCTCCTCACGTGCCGAAATGGGTGGGGTAACGGAGGTGGCGACGCACCACGTCGACGAAGGCCGGATCGCGCTTCGCCGCCCAGACGGCCGCCATGTGGCCGACGAGCCAGATCAGCAGCCCCGCCAGCCACAGCCGCAGGCCCAAGCCGAGTGCGGCGGCGAGCGTGCCGTTGATGATCGCCAGGGCGCGCGGCGCGCCGCCCAGCAGGATCGGCTCGGTGAGGCTACGCCGCACCGGCGCGTAGAAGCCGACCGCGGGTTCGTCGGCGGTCAACATCAGACCAGGGCCCCGCCGCCGAAGCTGAAGAAGGAGAGGAAGAAGGAGCTGGCGGCGAAGGCGATCGACAGGCCGAAGACGATCTGGATCATCTTGCGGGCGCCGCCCGAGGTGTCGCCGAAGGCCAGAGTCAGCCCGGTCACGATGATGATCATCACGGCGATGATCTTGGCGACCGGACCCTGGATCGACTCCAGAATCGACTGCAGCGGCGCTTCCCACGGCATGTTGGAGCCGGCCGCATAGGCCGGGACGGTGACGATCGCCAGGAAGGCGAACGTGGCGGCGCCGGTGAGCCGGCGGACGAAGGGGGTCATGACGGATCTCCTGCGGGGGTGAGGTGGTAGTCGCCATCGAGGCCCAGCCCTTCGACGCGGACGAGTTCGGTGAGGCGGCGGGCCGAGCCTCGACCGGACAGGACGGCGATGACGTCGATGGTTTCGGCGATCAGGGCCCGCGGCACGGTGACGACGGCCTCCTGCACAAGCTGCTCAAGGCGACGCAGCGCGCCGATCCCAGTTCCCGCGTGCAGCGTGCCGACGCCGCCGGGATGGCCGGTTCCCCAGGCCTTGATGAGGTCGAGCGCCTCGCCGCCCCGCACCTCGCCGATCGGAATGCGGTCGGGACGCAGGCGCAGCGCCGACCGGACCAGATCGGTCAGGGTGGCCGAGCCGTCTTTCGTGCGGAGCGCGACGAGATTGGGCGCGGCGCACTGAAGTTCGCGGGTATCCTCGATCAGCACGACCCGGTCACCGGTCTTGGCGACCTCGGCAAGCAAGGCGTTGACCAGGGTGGTCTTGCCGGTCGACGTGCCGCCCGCCACCAGGATGTTCTTGCGGGCATGGACGGCGAGGCAGAGCGTCTCGGCCTGGTCCGCCGACATGATGCCGGCGTCGACATAGTCGCCGAGCGTGAACACGGCGACGGCGGGTTTGCGAATCGCGAAGCTTGGCGATGCCACCACGGGCGGCAGCAATCCCTCGAACCGCTCCCCTGTCTCGGGAAGCTCGGCCGAAACGCGCGGGCTTCCTGCATGCACTTCGGCCCCGACATGGTGGGCGACCAGGCGGACGATCCGCTCGCCGTCCGCTGGGCTCAGCCGGGCGCCGGTGTCCTCCAGCCCGGCGGACAGCCGGTCAATCCATAGCCGGCCGTCGGGATTGAGCATCACCTCGACGACCCCGGGATCGTCGAGAAAGCCGGCGATGTCCGGTCCGAGCGCCGTGCGCAGCATCCGCGCGCCACGCGCGAAACTCTCAGAACGGAAGGCGATGGTCGTCACGAGCGAACCCAACTTTCCCACCGCTTGCGCGGCGAACGTCTCAGCAGGGTCGATCAAGAAGCGCCTGGATGAGGGGGGTTCAACAGTCGCTGCGGCGTCGTAGGGCGCTGGCGCGCAATGACTGGCAGGTGACGGCCTAGTCCTCGTCGGCCATCGGCGCGATGTTCTCGGACCGCACCAGATCGCGGGTCACTTCGTCCGCGAAGCTGCGTCCCTTGGCCAGACGCCGCCCCAAGGTTTCCACGAAGCCCTCGAAGCGCTCCCGACCTTTGGCCTGGGCCGCCGACTGAGCGGTGTCGGGCAACGGCGGAACAGCCGTGAGCCAAAACCGGATGAACAGTGCGAGCGTCTCGTTGCTGATGCCGAGGTGTCTTTCCAGCCGCTCGATCTGGCGCGACATGCGGTCGAGCCGGCGCGCGAGCGCCGCCTCCAGCCGATCGGCGCCGTCAGGCGACAGATGAGACGCGAGCGCGGCTTCAACGACTGCGCCCTGGGCGACCCGTTTCCGCCGCGCGTAGTCGGCGAGGTCGCGGCTGAGATCGCCGCGTAATCGGAATGTCTGCTTGATGCGGGCGGGAGGCTTCAAAGCGCGATTCCGTCGTCGGGGTCGAGCGAGGCCTGCCGCGCGAGCGCCCCCACCCCACCCTGAAGCGTTCGCGCCCGTACGGCGTCATCGTCCGGCTCGTCGTCCAGGCCGTCGAACTCGCGTCCGATCGGCGGGGATGGCTCTGGAGTGACCGCCTCGTGGACAGGCAACTCGGGCTCGCGCCGGATGCCGGCGTTCGCGGCGTCATCGGCCTCCGTTATCGGCGACGGAGACGGTGGAGGGGGCGGCACGGCGATGGGCGCCAGCGCGCTCCAATCGTCGGCCTGTCGTTCCGAGGACGCTCGGCTCTCAAGCCGGGGCGGCGCGAGGAGCCGGGCCTTCAACTGCCCGTCCTCATAATAACGGGCCTTCTTCGCCCGGATCGGAAAGAGGCCGGATACCAGTACGACGGCGTCGGTCGGCGGCAGTTGCATCACCTCACCCGGCGTCAGGAGCGGGCGCGCAGTCTCCTGACGCGAGACCATCAAATGTCCGAGCCACGGCGACAGCCGATGACCGGCGTAGTTGCGAGCGTCGCGGATTTCGGTCGCAGTGCCGAGCGCATCGCTGACGCGCTTGGCGGTCCGCTCGTCATTGGTCGCGAAGCTCACCCTGACATGGCAGTTGTCGAGGATGGCGTTGTTGGGCCCGTAGGCCTTCTCGATCTGATTAAGGCTCTGGGCGATGAGGAAGGATCGGATGCCGTAACCGGCCATGAAGGCCAGGGCGGACTCGAAGAAGTCCAGCCTGCCCAGCGCTGGGAATTCGTCCAACATCAGCAGCAGCCGGTGCCGCCGACCCTTTGCCTCCAACTCTTCGGTCAGCCGCCGACCGACCTGGTTGAGGATGAGCCGGATCAGCGGCTTGGTCCGAGAGATGTCCGAAGGCGGAACGACCAGATAGAGGCTGACCGGACGAACGGACTCCACCATGTCGGTGATGCGAAAATCACATCGGCTCGTCACTTCGGCCACGACGGGGTCGCGATAGAGGCCGAGGAACGACATGGCCGTCGACAGCACGCCCGAGCGTTCGTTCTCGCTCTTGTTCAGCAACTCGCGGGCGGCCGAGGCGACGACTGGATGAACGCCCTCCTCTCCGAGGTGAGCCGTCGTCATCATGGCGCGCAGGGTGGTCTCGATCGGCCGCTTCGGATCAGAGAGGAAGTTGGCGACGCCCGCGAGGGTCTTGTCCGCTTCGGCGTACAGCACATGGAGGATGGCGCCGACCAGCAGGGCGTGGCTGGTCTTTTCCCAGTGGTTGCGCTTCTCCAGCGCCCCCTCCGGATCGACCAGGATGTCGGCGATGTTCTGGACGTCTCGCACCTCGGAGGGACCGCGGCGAACCTCGAGCAAGGGATTGTAGCGGTCCGACCGGGTGTCCGTCGGGTCGAAGCGCAGCACACGGCTGAAGCGGGCACGCCATCCGGCGGTGAGGCCGAAGTTCTCGCCCTTGATATCATGGACGATGGCGCTTCCCGGCCAGGTGAGCAGGGTCGGGATGACCAGGCCGACACCCTTGCCTGAGCGGGTCGGCGCAAAGCACAGCACATGCTCGGGTCCGTCGTGCCGCAGATACGAACGCGCGAAGCTGCCGAGGATCACGCCGGCGTCGCCGAGCAGGCCGCCGCGGCGCAGCTCCTTCGCTGTGGCCCAGCGCGCAGAGCCATAGGTGGTGACGTTCTTGGCTTCGCGGGCGCGCCAGACCGACAGGCCGATGGCGACCGCGATTGAGACGAAGCCGCCCATCGAAGCGATGACCGCGCCCGCGTAGAACACCTTGGGCGCATAGGCGTCGAACCAATACCACCACCAGAAAAAGGCCGGCGGCGCGTAGATCGGATGTTCTCCGACCATGAACCAGGGACTACCGAGCTGGGGCTGATACCCGAGTTGCCAGGCCGTCCACTGGGTCGCGCCCCAGACGGAGGCCAAGGCGATAAGGGCGACGAGGAGCACCTGGCCCCACAGGATGCGGGTTGCAGACATGCGGTGATGCGATGCCCGCGATGCCGCCAATCGCAAGGCCTGTGAGTTCGCCGTCGCAGACTGGCGCGGAAAAACCTACGCTAGGCGTGGTCGACTAGGGTCTGCTGGCCAACTCCGTCTTCACCTCGTCATATCTGGCGCCCACCTGATCATAGACTGGCTGCCAGTTGGCCCACGGCAGGTCCATTACGAGGGCTTGCATGTGCGTGAGCCGAGCGGCGAGCATCTTTCGCTCCTCACTCAGTTCTGGCTTCGAGAGTTGGCTTACCGCGCGCGGTTTGGGGCCGAGCAACGGCAAGGCGCTCGGCACCTCAGATTGAGCGAGCGCCAGGTCGACCATATCGAGCAGGATATCGAAGGGCAGTTCGGGCGAGCCTCGCGAAATCTTTCCGCTAGCGTCCCGGTAGGCCCATTTGATCGAACGGTCCTTGAATGTGCCGTCGTCCCAAGACGCCCATCCGATGCGGAGTTCGCCATGGCGGTACGGAGTAACATGGGTCGGTATCATACTACGCTCCTACTATCTTCATAGTATGGTCGTAGTGTGAGACAATGTCTAGGCCGTCAAACCCAGACCGCGTTTTCTTCCGAAGCTCCAGTCCACCCCGCCACCCGGCGCCATCACGCCCGAGACCTGCTGGCCCAGTTTCTGCTCCAAGGCAGGCTTCCACGGCACGAGTTCGAATCCGAGCCCATTGTCGATCATGGCGAATCGGCCGGAGCTGAGATTGACGCGCTGGCGGTAAACGCCGGAGACATGGTCGCCCTCGGCGGATGGCTGATGGGCTAGGCCGGTCGCGCTGGCCAGCCTTGCAGCCGTCGCGTCCAGTTCACGCCGGCGCAAGCTGCTGAGCAGATCGCGGGAGAACATGGCGCCCTCTCCGGTGCGGCGGGCCAGACCCTCCGATGCGAGATGATCCGTGCGCCGTTCCATGGCCTCGCGGACCTCGGCGCCAAAGCCCGAGACTGCAGCGGGCGCGTCGTGGCGGCCGACCAGCTGGCGATCCACCCAGGTCGCTCCCGGCGCCGCGATCTGCTCCTCCAGCGTCAGATCCGACCGGACCGATAGCGTCATGCGACGCCTTCCATCCGCACCCTCGAACGGGCGGGCTTCCACGACCGCGCCGACGTTGCCGTCACCCGTCGTCTCGAGACTGGGAAATCGCAGGTGATGCGCGCGGCCATCGACACCCTCGATCACGACATAGGCGGAGCCTGAGAGTTCGTCCTGTAGCCCGCGTTCGGCGAGACGGCCGATGACCGCGGGCGCATCCTCGAAATGAATGGCGAAGTCGGCCACCGATGGGGCCTGTCCGTTCCGACTGAGCACGCGGTGCATCCTCTTGATGATGTCACCGCGCTCGCCGAGCGCCCGGAGGGTCGCTTCTGCGTCGCTGGCAAGGGACCACTGGGCGGGGCCGATCTGCTCCGCGACGCCCAGCCGCTCCAGGTGCTGAGCTCGGCCGAGCAAGGGATTTCGCAGAGCCGCGTCTGCGAGCGCAGGACTGCCAGGCCGGAGATCGATAAGGCCGCCGGTCTCGTCGGCGTGGCTAAGCAGCGCGCGGTCGAGACGGGTCCAACGGTCGGCCGTCACCTCGCGGCGGAGCCCGGCCTCGATCTCGAGCGCCGTGCGCGGTCCCAGTTCGAGCGAAACCAGGGCCTCCGCCCGACTGCGCAGCCCCCGCCCGATATAGTCGCGGCTGACGACGAGATCGGCGCCGTCATCCGTTCTGCCGCGCACCAGGATATGGACGTGTGGATTGTCGGTGTTGTGGTGGGCCACGGCCACCCAATCGAGCCGCGTGCCGAGGTCGGTCTCGGCCTGACGGAGCAGGTCGCGGGTGAAGCCTTGAAGATCGGCCATCTGGTCGGCGTCCTCGGGCGAGACGATGAAGCGGAAATGGTGGCGGTCCTCCTCGCAGCGATCCGCGAAGGCGCGGCCGTCGATGTCGTCATGCTCGGCATCGAAGAGACGACCTGGTTTGCCGTCGCGTCCGGCGCCGTCGCGTTCGAGATAAGCGATGTGGGTGGCGAGCGGCGCCGATCGAAACCGTGCGCCGCTGTGTCTGGCCACGCGTGTCTTGATGACGACGCGGCGCGACTGGCCTCGCATCGCCGCCGAGGCCGCCGCGAAACGACCGCGCCCGAAGCTGGACTTACCGCCGTTAGAGCCGCCGAAACGCTTGCCGATATGACCCGATTTCTGGGCCGCGCGCAGGACTTGCCCGACGAAGCTCCTGGCCTTGCCCGCGGAACTGCCCTTGCTGCGAACGCGGCCCGGGCGGATGCGCAGCTGGTCGTCGGACCGGCTCACGGGAGAGAAGCCCGCGAAGAACGGTGTCTGGCGACTAAGGCTCTGACGGTATTCGAGAAACGTCCTGGACGTCTGGCAGGGGCCGGACCTGTGCCAGACGAAAATGTCTCGCTGCCCCAACCGCATAGCCCCTCGCCGCTGGCAGGGCTTTTATCTTGCCCTCTGCCTTCGATCCCCTGTCGATCAGGCTGCAATCCGACCGTCTCCACGCTCCTTCGCGCCACTGTGCGAATTGCCACCACGCGGCTCACCGCGGCCTGGGAGAGGATGCGCCGACCGGGAAGAGCGGGTTGGCGGTCGTGGGGAACGGGGCGTTCGTGTCGCTGGAAGACGTATCGTCGGGTCTGTCAGCGGCGACGTTGGTCGATCCCAACTGTACGAAGATTCCCGATTCCAGCGGCGGTGGAGGGCGCGGTGGAGAGGCTGGAAGGGCTGTACTCGGGTCGGCCGACTGGACGCGAGGGGCGAGCCTGGCGAGGTAGCGGGTCGTTTCTCCAGGCAGAGGGCGGCCGCCGTAAATGTGCTGCTCCCAACGCCCAGGGCCGGCATTGTAAGCCGCCAGAAACCCCGGCGAACCGTAGCGGTCGAACATCTCACGCAGATAGGCCGTGCCCGCCAATATGTTGTCGCGAACGTCGAATGGATCGCTCCCGAGGCCGTGCCGGATGCGCAACTCGGCGTAGGTGTCGGGCATGACCTGCATCAATCCCATCGCGCCGGCGTGGGACACCGCATCGACGTTGCCCGCGCTCTCGACGCGCATCACGGCGCGGATCCACGGCTCCGGCACGGCGAACCGGATGGACGCTTCGGAGATCGCCGCAGCGATGGGATCGGCCGCTCTTTCGGGCGCTGGCGCGGGCCGTGAACTTGCCCGTCCGTGCGCGGGGCTAATTGAGCCGACCAGCAGCGCAACTGCGACGGCGGCGACGATTTCAGAGCGGATGCTCCGCGCCGAAGATGGCCGGAACGAGGAAGGAAAAGCGCTCATCGGCGCACCTCCGGAATCCAGATCGGGTGCGCCTCGCCGATGACGGCGGAGCTCGGAAGCGGACCGAAATAGCGTCCATCCATCGACGCCGGTTGATTGCGATTGAGCAGGAACACCTCGCCGGCGCGCAGCGTCCAGCATCCCGTCCAGCGCGGTAACGGGCGGCCCTGGCGGTCGCGCTCTCGAGCCTCGGCCACGGGGAAGCCGTCGATGCTCACGCGAGCGCCAGTGCGGCAGACAGTCTGACCAGGGAGAGCTTCAATCCGCTTCAAGAGCGGCACTCCCGCGCCGACGTATCCGCGCTGCGCGAGATGGGTGGCGAGGGGCGTGGGCGGCTCGACGAGGACGAGCGCCGACCGTTCCAGAGCTTTGATCGGCCCAACGGCGTAGAGACCGATCGGCACGCTGGCGGAGGCGTTCCAGACCAGTCGCGTCGGCAGGTCCACGAACATCGAGATCGCCACCAGACTGGTCACAATCTGGGCGGTGACGAGCGTCTTCCAGGCGAACGGTCGGTCTTCGGTCATTCGCTTGTTCCTTGTCGGAGCAGCCAGGCGCGATGACGCTCGAGGCTGTAAGCCCGAGGCGTCTCGCCGGCGGAAAGGCGGTTGGCGATGTGCCGCCAATGGTCGGGGCAGGCCTCAACAGGATCGATGTCGAGCGTCTCGACCTGATCGATCGCCTGAAGCACGCGCTCGACGCGCGCCCAGCCGTTGAGGCGGAGGTAGACTTCGCCGCCCGGGCTCACGCCCGGCACCGTCGTGAGCGGTTCGCCAGCGCGCACGGCGCGCATGATGTCGATCCGGGAAACCGCTGTGCCGTAGTCGTTTGCCGCCCAGCGGACGAAGGCGAAGACCGCGCCGGGCGCGAACCAGAGGGCCCGGCGTCGGCGGTCGAGGATCTCCTCGGTCGCGGCACGGCCGAAGCGAATCCAGCGTTCGATCCGTCCTTCATCATGCAAGAGTTCGACGCGCGTGAGGTCGGTCACGGGGTTCCTCCCCCGTCCTCCGGAAACTCTCGTTCCAGCAGCGCCCGGATCGCATCCGCGACGGTCTGACCGCGCTGAAACGCGCTGATCTTGATCCGCGCGCGCAGCGCCGGCGTGACGTCGATGGTCAGGCGCGCGGTGTAGGCCGGCGTGATCACGGGCCTGTCGGCCGCGCTGACCCAGGCGTCCGGCTGAGTCGGGCGCGCGGCGAACCCCCGCCTGGGACCCGTACCGCTCATGCCAACACCTGGTCGATCTCATCGACGACAGCGGCGATCTCGTCGGCTGCGCGGGCGCCCGCCGCGACCTCGCTGACCAGTCGGCCCGATCGGGCTGTGTCGGCGAAAGCGACGCGTTGGCCGACCCGCGCGTCGAGAGCGGCGGGATCGTGGTCCTTGAGTAGATCGGCCGTCTCCCGCGCGATCACCGTGCCCATCGCGCAGCGGTTCAGCAGGAGCCGGGCGCGCAGCTCGGGGCGGAAGACGCGCGCCTCCTGAAGAAGCCTCAGCATCTCTGCCGAGGCCCAGCCATCGAACGGCGAGGGCGTCGCGGGGATAAGGATCAGGTCGGCCGCCAGTAGGGCCGAACGGGCGATTCCCGCCACGCGGGGCGGCCCGTCGATGACCAGATGGTCGTAGCCGCCCGCGACGTCGGGAAGCTCGTGGTGGAGCGTTTCGCGCGCCAGACCGAGGACGCCGAACAGCCGCGGCAGCCCCTCCCGAGTGCGTTGTTCCGCCCAATCCAGGGCGGAAGCCTGCGGGTCCGCGTCGATGACCGCGACCCGCTTCCCCTTCCCGGCCCAGGCTCCGGCGAGATGCAACGCGAGGGTCGTCTTGCCGACCCCGCCCTTTTGATTGAGGAGGGCGACGATCATGATCGCACCCGCGGCCCGGCGGCAACGGCCGGTAATGGGCCCCCAGCCTCTAAGAAGTTAGAGTCTGAGTTAGACTCTAAGTTAAGAGCCGGGATTCCGCTGACGCTGTCGAGACTTAAGGCCTGTTCGGGTTCCTGATAGCACGAGGCTCGGGTTCCTGATGGCACGATAGGCGGGGTTCCTGATAGCACGACCGCGTCCACAGCCTGTCCACCGAGTGCGGGCTCGAACGCCAGGAGGGTGCGACCGCGCGATTCGACCTCGATGAACAGTACGTAGCCGGGGAGCGGCTGGCGGCGGATGATGTCGCGCAGTTCGAAGGCGAAGCGCTTGAAGGGCGAGAGCGCGCCAGACTTCAGGTAGAGGTGCTGGAAGTCGAACCGCCAACCAGCGCGCTGGCGTCCGCCGTGTTTGCGGACCAGGCGGTAGAGCCACCGCTCCAGCCCGCCCGTGAGATCGAAATAGGCCCGATCGATGGTCAGGACGAGGGCGTCGTCCAGAACGGCGGCGTAGAACCAGTCGGGCACGATCAGTTCGATGCCGAGCGGTCGCCCGTCCCGATCAAGCCGCTCCTTCCATTCGTTGACCCAGGAAAAGCGATGCATCCGCCGCTCGCTCACCTGACGGATCGAGGTGGCGATCGTGGTCGACTGGAGCCGATCCAGAGCGGCCTTGAGCCGTTGGTAATCCCGCAACGAGGTGCCACGGCCGATGAAGGTCAGGATTTCGTAGGGCGTCGCCGCCATCCAGCGCGAGGTCCGCAGATCGTGGTCGCGCGCCTCGACGATCTGGCTGGCTGCCCAAATCAGGATGTCCGCATCCCAGATCGTCGCCATGCCGTGCTCGGCGACGGCCTCGACGCGGATGGTCACGCCGCCGGCCTGAAAATCGATCGGCCGAGTTCGGGGGGTCTTGGCTAGGCTGAAGAACGGGTAGGCCATCAGATCCTGAGCATCACGCGGCGCGAGATCTCCGGGCAGGGCGCGGAACAGGTCCAACTGTTTGCGCGAGATCAGCCCTTCGGAACGCCTAGGTCGGTGTCGGGCGCTCATGGCTCAGCGGCGCGCCTGGCCGGCATAGGCCGGCGAGATCGCGGCGTGGCGTTTGGCGGGGAGCACCTCGTCGCCGGTGTCGTCGCTGGTCGAATTCTTCGAGCCTCGATCGACCCAGGCCTGCAGATCGTCGAGCCGATAGACGACACGACCGCCGAGCTTCGAATAGCGCGGGCCCGTGCCATAGGTCCGGTGCTTTTCCAGGGTGCGGCCCGACAGACCGAGGAAGCGCGCGGCCTCCGGGGTGCGCAGATAGCGGGGCGGCAGGCCGTTGGCGGCGACGGCGGACATGGGCGTACCTTTCGATGCGAGACGGCGGCCGGGTGAGGTCGGCGTCGGTCGAAAAGCAGCCTGGCGAAGGGCGGCGGCGAAGAGGCGGGTCGAAAAGCGGTGGGTCGTCTACGACCCGGCGACGTCTATCCCGGGGATGGGCGCGTCGCTGGTTCTAGGTCTTTGCACGCGACTGGCGGAGCAAAGCCGAAGTCTGTTGGAAAGTGGGGTTCTGCGAGGCGGGGAGATATCAACACCGCTCGGAATACCGAAATATATTTGAATATATTCAAATATATCTGGACGAGCCATTGAGATGAGGATCGTTTTGTGACCTCTGTCCTCACGCTCGAGTTTTGCCGATGCCTGATCGAAAGAAGGCTCCAACGGGTCTTTCAAGGCGCTCGGTGTTAAGCGGATCGGCAGCGTTGCCGATCGTGGGTTGCGCGACGGGCCCGGCGCGTCCGGGCGTGGCGGCTCAATGCGCCGTCTGGCTGGCCATCGACGCGACGATTGAAGCTCTGACGGGCCGATGGGCCGCGTTGGACGCACGCGCGAGGCGGCGGTCGTCGCGTCGGCCCCTATCGATTGACCCGGAAGCCAACGGACTCGCGCTGGAGATGGCGGAGGTCGACCGTCAGCTCGACCCGCTGTTTGAGATGCGCGATAGCGGCCTTGAGGCGCTCGCCAAACGCCGCGCGGTCGCGCTCGAGGACATCGGCGGAAAGTTGGCCGTCGCGGAGAGGATGTTGGCGGGAGAAGGCGGCGCGATTCACGACATCGTGGCCGAGGCGGCCAGTGTCCTACGGACTGCGGCGTGGGTCCCGCCTTGTGGCAGCGCCCGGCCTAGCTTTCGATAAAGCCCACTGACCGGGGTTTATGCGAACGGGCTTTTCCCAAAGTCCCCTCTCAACGTCTAATGCGACGGCGTCAGAAGGTTTCGATAGCCGCCGGCGATCATCGCCAAGCCATCCCTCACAAGACGCGCGGCTCGGCTCTTGAGATGGTGGTCGTCAAAAGCCTGACCAGCTGGGACGGCGCGGGGACCGAAAAGGGCGACTGCGATCTCCCGTCTTGTCGCGCCGGCGATCTTGGCGTCAGCGGCGCGGAGCGCTTGCGCCAGGCGACGCCTCCGCTGTTTGGTCAGAGCCGCGCGCCGACCGGACGGGCGACCGGACAGGATCCGCCAGAGCGCCTGCACAGCCTCCACGCGGAGCATGAGGTGGTCGTCCAGCGGGAGGATGGCCAAGGGGCGATCATCCGGCGCTGGCAAAGGGGCGATGACGAGGCGGGCGGCGCAAAGCGGGTCGCCCAGCCGGAGATGCCGACCGTCATCGGCGACCTTGTCGAGAATGGGTGGCGGATCGTCCGCGCCCATTGGTGGAGCCCAGCTTTCGGCCGCGAGAAGAGTGACGACGCGGGGATCGTCTCGGGCCCGCCAAACCACCTTAGCCTGGACGGCATTCAGCTGCGGGTCCGCTGCGAAATCGCAACCCCCAATGCCCTGCGGCTTGGTCGGCCTGCTCCGGCGTGGTCTTCAGGCCAGCCCGGAAGTCCCTCTGGTAGGCCGGGTCGCGTCGGAGAAACTCCCAGGCGATATCGGACGGGGACAGGGTCTCGATGAGTTCGTACGGGGCTGGATCGCGCCAGTCTCGTTTGGTCGACATCGGTTACTCCACGCAACAGACAGAACAGGCCCCCACAAGACTTAGGATTGTGGCGCCTGTTTGAATTTCAACCGATGGAGTTTGAGGGGCGGTGTTCGCGAAATCCGATCACTCCGACGTGGCCTGGCGTCGATCCTGTCGAGCGATGGCGCGAACCAGACTAGGTGGACTTGACCCATACGAAGTCGCGGTAGCCCTGGTTGGCCAGCCACCGCGCACGCGCCAGATGACTCTCATGGATGCGGCGCGCTCGGGCTTCATCGTCCGAGGGATCAAGGCCTAGAACGTGGCGGGAGGCGTCGCGCCAGTCCGCGCCGTCCGCGTCCGCATCGAGCAGCCGGAGATAGGTCGAGGCCATGGCCCGGTCATAGTCGGTCAGGCGATCGCCGCCGGGCGGATTATCGAGAACAGACATTGTGTTTGGCCTCCGTCCCATCTGCCGATCCGGTCCATTGCAAGCATCGGCAGTCGGCCCGCCGTTCGACGCCGAAGACACTACGCCGTCCCGGTGGAATTGGCTTTATTGTCGCAGCCCGGCAGGTGGTGTCTTGTTGCGCGTATTATAATGCGTAGCACCACAATACGCGAATGGTGTCCATCGTCGGGATGGACATCCGCGCGATCTTTGGGGGGAATCTGCGCCGGTTCCGCAAGGCCGCCGGCCTCAGCCAAGACGCTCTCGCCGTTCGCATGGGTGTTGATCGCGCCCATGTCTCGAGCATGGAGCGCGGGCTTCAGAATGTAACCCTTCTGACGATCTGGGCGGCCAGCGAAGCCTTGGCGATCCAACCCGCGCGATTGCTTGAGTAGGGTGAAAGCCGGAGTTCCGCAAAGCCGGAGGTCCGTGAATCCGCGACGTCGCAACCCCGTAAAGCCTGAGAGCCTCCGAGCCAGAGAGAACGCCCCGCCCGATCGCGGGCGGGGCGTCTCAGGCGTCAGTCCGCGCTGCGCTTGCTGGGGCGGGACCAGATCAGGCTGTAGCCCTCGCCGTCTTCGTCATCGAACAGGTTGGCGAAGATGGGGGCGTTGAAGCTGGGATCGTCGAGCTTGAGGCCCAGATAGTCGCGGCCCTCGTTGGATCGCTTGCTCCAGGCGGCGCCGATCTCGGCTCGACCCACCATGACACGGTGGGAAGGGGCGTTCTCGTTGGCGCGGGTTTCGACCGGGGTGATGCGCACGCCCTTTTGCTGGACGCTGAGGGTGACGATTTCGCCGGTGTAGTCGTTGCCGGACTTCTTGAAGGTGCCGATGGTGGCCATGATAGTCTCCTGTTGGTCTGTCTCGAACCCGCGCCCATCGCGGCCTCGATGGCGATCGCAAGACCGGGGACGATCGACGACGCAGCCGAAGGCCCGAAGCAGAGCGGCGGACTGAGACGGCGGACTTTCTTGTCGCGCGAGGAATGACCAAGCCGGGACCCTCGCGCCGCTCGCGGCGGGGGGTGGCGAGGTCAGGGGAAGAAAGTCCAAAGGCTCTGTTGCACTCAGGCGATCGAGGCGAAGCCGACCGCGGTCAGATCAAGCCAAGAAGAGGACGGGTTGGGCCGCGGGCTGACAGACACCTCTCAAGGAGGCGTGGCAAACCTCTCGTTCCGCGCCAAGCCCGACAGACGCCAACGCGCACAGCGACTTGCCCGCGCGCCCAAAAGGGCAGGTGCATGGTCGCTCCCCAACCCGGCAACGGCATCCGTCCGGCACGCTTGACGAGTTGGAGAGAAGCGGTGCTGGTTCGCAACCCCACCCAGCCTGAGACGCCTCACTGCGACCGCATCGGGCCCGATGTCGTGCGGATCAAAAGTCGTGATGCCGCGACAAGGCTGATGACGAGACCCGCCGTAAGGCCGAACAGTTGGCGCCAGACCGGCCCCGGGTCGCCTACGCCGGCCAAGCCATAGACAGCGTGATAGCCGGCGATTCCGGCGGGGACGCAGAACGCCAGCACGATGGCGCCGCGAAGCCAGGGCCGATGAACATAGGTCAGCAGGCTCTGACCGAGGACGAGGGTCGCGGCCCCAGTGATCAGGGCGATCAGGAGGGCGCCGAAGGCCCCTGCCCCCGACTGATAGGCTGCCATGCCCACCGTGAAGGCGGCAAAGACCGGCAGGGCATAGACGGCGAGATTGAACAAAAGCCAACACATGAAGCCTAAGCCGGCGAGGCTCAGAAAGGCGGTGACGAACATGGCGTCCTCCCATTCAAAGGGGTTCCAGGACGCGCTTCCACCACCTCCACAGCGCAATGATCGGTAAGATTTTAGCATACCGGCCGCGACCTCGAACATCCATTTCTGGATCTCCGAAGCCGCAGCGTAAGGTGTTCGTTAGATCGCGAACGGATCGTATTCATGGATAACGCTGGCTGTATCGCCGTCGTAGTCGGCGACCGGCATGACGCCGTAGCCAGCGTCGCAGTGGAAGAGAACCACGCAGACCATCAGGGTCGTCGCCAGGTTCCAGGCAAATGCTTGAGCTGTGCTGAGGTTGGACATCGGATCGGCTCCTGTTTGGGAGCGGAGGCCATCTCCGCTCGACAGGCGCCCGAAGTGTTCGGGTGTCGGCCGCGATCACCGCGACGGCTCTGATGTCGGCGCGGCCGCAAGCTTCGCTTGGCGGACCCTTCATGGGTTGATCGTCGAAGGCCGAAACCGAACCAAGGACCGCGCGTGAGAGTGGAGTTGAACATCGCGTTCAGGAGCCCTGACGCCGCAACCCCTCGCTGATCAGGCTTCAGCCCCCTCCGCCTGTGCGCAGGTCAAACAGGGTAATGCCGAGCTTGCGGGCCTTGTCGGCCAGGTTGTCCTGAATGCCGCTGCCGTCGAAGACGATGACGCCGATCGGCAGAACATCGAGGATCTGATCGTTGCGCTTGAAGGGCGCCGCCTTGCCGTGTCGGGTCCAGTCCGGCTTGAAGGCGATCTGGGGCACCTTGCGGGTGTCGGCCCATTTGGCGGCGATCAGCTCGGCGCCCTTGGGCGAGCCCCCATGCAGCAGCACCATGTCGGGGTGTTTGGCGTGGACCTTGTCCAGCGTGGCCCAGATCATCTGGTGATCGTTGCAGTCGGCTCCGCCGGTGAAGGCGACCTTTGGACCGGCGGGCAGCAAGACCTGCCGCTCGGCGCGCTTCCTGGCCGACAGGAAGTCACGCGAATCGATCAGGGCCGAGGTGAGGGCGCGATGGTTGACCATCGACCCGGTGCGGGGTCGCCACGTCTTCCTGACCTGGCGCTCGTAGTGCTCTGCAGCTTGGTCTCGCATCAGTTCGAAGGCGTCGCGACGTTCCACGAAGGATTGGCCTTCGGCGGTGAGACGCTCGAGTTCGACGGATTTGACCTCGCTGCCGTCCTGCTCGCGCTGGGCCCGCCGCTGGGCTTGTTCATTGTCGTCGAGTTCGCCCTCCAAGCGGTCGGTGGCGCGGTGGAAGAGGTTGACCGTCGACCAGAGCAGGTCTTCCAGGTCGGGTTCGAGGCGGGTGTCCTCAAGGCTGCCGACCAAGGCGTCGAAGACATCGGCGATGGCGCCGGCGACGCGGTGGCCGTCCGGGAGCGGTCTCGGGTCGGGCTCGTCGTCGAAGGGGCGGTAGCCGTAAAGCTGTAGTTCCGTCAAAACGTGATCGGTCGATGACGCCGCGTGGCGGGGTTCGAATTCGTCATGCTCACTCATGGTAGGCTCCGTCCGTCTGACCGCGACCCTCGCGGCCTTCTGGCGACGAAAGCCGGCGAACGGCGGGGCCCCGCACCCGCAGCGAAGCCAGGGCCGCAGCGCGAGCGGAGGGGGACGAAGGCCGGCTATTTTGTCTCGCGATGGAAAGCGCGGCTTTGTCCGCGCGCCGGAAAATAGCCGGTCGGAGGCTTTGCGCGGCTCCGCCGGGTGTCGGCCGATCGCCCTCTCGAAGGCCGGGTCGTGGTCCCTTTGGCGGAGGCACCCTTGTGCCGGTGACGCGATGAATCGCACTCGAGGTCTACCGATCTAGGCGGCCGCACCCATGCAACGGGCGACGTCCTGGGGTGCGAGCTGCGTCCGCGTCGAGTATCTGATGCTGTCGAGCCCCTGGTGCCGAAGATCCTCGTTGAAATCACTCAGGCGAGGAGACAGCACGAGTGCCTCGATCCCGACGGCCTGGGCGCGCGCGATGAGGACATCGCGTGCCGCGTCACCTGCCGGATCGTTGTCACGCACGATGTAGAGCCGGCGCAGCGGTTCCGGGAACGCGATGGCGGCGAGGTGGGCGGCCGAGAGCGCTGCGGCCATCGGCAGACCGGGCAAACCCTGTCGGAGTGAGAGGACGGTTTCGATGCCTTCTCCGGCCGCCATGATCTCGTCGATCGCGCCGAAGCGAACCGCATGTCCGAGCAGTTCACCCATCGCGCGCCTGGGCGTCTCGATCGGAGCCTTGCCTCGGCCATCGGGTGACAACCAGGTCCGGTGCGCCCCTGTCTGCTCACCCTTGAGGTCGCTCACTGATGCGATCATTGCCGGCCAAGTCTGCGTCGGCGCGGTCTCGTCAGGGCGGTAGTAGCAACGGGGGTGGAAACGCAGAGAAGCGGTTCCGTGCAAATCCGTAATCCCGCGTCCGTGCAAATACGTTTCCACGGATGTGCCCAGAATCGTTTTCGACATGGCGAACAGTCGCCTCGCGGCCTGTCGCGAACCGGTGGGGGCGCGAGGCCGTTGGCTCTGCGATGACGACTGAGGCCTCGACCGCGGCAGGCTCAGAAACAAGCGCGCTTCGTCAGCGACATCTTTGAAATCAGTCAGTCCGCAGCTCTGGCGAATGACGTCGAGAAGGTCGCCATGCTCGCCCGTGGCGGCGTCGGTCCATTTGCCGATCGCGCCCCCGCCTGGCTCGCCGCCACCCAGCCTGACGTAGAGGGAGCGGCCGGGCGCGTTCTGGACGTCGCCCACCAGCCAGTAGCGGCCCTCGCGCCGACCCTTGGACAGATACTGTCGGCATACCGCCTCAGCCTGATCAGCGAGACGACGCGCCAGCTTGGATGCGGTCTCAGCCATCGTGCGTCCTGAACGAAAAGGGCCCGCCATCGCTGGCGGGCCCGAGGGACGATGGGTCAGTCATCCCATCGCGGTGGAAGGGGGGATGGCCGCGACGGACGGATCATCCGTCGCGGACATTCTATGGACAACGGCCCGTTCGCCGTCGTTCGCCGCCGGGAGCCTAGGCTCCGTTGTGCGCGGGACAGCCGGAGCCGTCCCGCGCGGCGGGGATCACTCGGCGGCGATGGCCGCACCGAACTCCAGCTCGGGATCGACCTCGTCCTCTTCATCGGTCAGGTCGGTGATGTCGGCCTGAACTTCAGGTTCGTCCTCAGATCCCTGAGCGGTCTCTGCGACGTCGTTCGAAGGGTCAGCCAGGGTCTGCACGCCCGAAGTCCGGAGCGGCTCAGGCAGCCAGCCCGACCCGGCCAAGAGGTCCTGAGCCTTTTCCGCCATGTCGGTCTTCTTCAGATGGTCGATGACCTGGGCGGCTCGGTCACCCTTCGCCTCCCTGACCGCGCCGAGGATGCGGGCCTTGGTCACCCGACCGAAGTAGGTCTCCACGGTCGGCACCCAACCCGCCGCCACCATGTCGAGTTCGACGGCCCCCGCCAGACGATCGGCGTGAGCCAGAGCGCGCGGGCGGCGGTTGTAGATCTCGTGGACGGCATTGATGGACAGCGAGACGCAGTGGGCCAAGAGGGCGCTCTGACTGTCGCCGTCAAACTCGGCCAAGGCGTCCCACAGATCCGCAGGCTCCTTCGGCAGGGCCTTGATCCAGGCCTGATGCCGATCCTCCAGCTGACGCGCCAGGACAGTGTCGTTCAAACCGGGCGCCTGGGCCGAAAAGCCCGCGCTCTTCAGATCCAGTTCCAGGCAGGTGTCGATGGCGTAACGGTAGAAGACCTTCAGGGCCAAGGCATGGAGCACGGCGTGGAAAGCCACGTTCGCATCCTGGCCGACGGCATAGCGCAGGGCGAGCGTGCGGTGAGCGGTGAGTTCGGTCATCAGCCGTTCGGGGATGGGTTTGATGCCATCCTCGTCGTCGGGTTCAGGCGATCCCTCAGCGCCATGCACCACATCGGCCTCGCCTTGGTCGGTCCTTGCCGCCACCAATCCCTGGTCGGCGACGGCTTCATCCTCGGCTTCAGGCTCGATCGGCTGTTCGTCCTCGGGCCGGACATAGCCCCGATCGATCCGCAGATTGCCCGAGGCGTCGATGCTGACGAAGGCGCCGGCGCGGCCGATCTCGTCGCTATCGAAGACGGCCGGGCGATCGTCCAGGGCGGCGATGGCCGTTTCGATCTCGCTGAGGCGCTGATCGACCTCTTCCGGGAAGGTCTCGTCGACGGCATAGGCGGCTTCGATGGCGATGAACTCGGCCTGGAGGGCATCCCGGCTGGTTTGTTCCTCCTCGCTCAGAGGCGGCTGATCCCCCCGAAGCTGGCGCAGACCATAGGTGTGGCCATAGGCGAAGTCGGGCGCGACCTCGATCCACTTCCAACCCTCCGCCCGGATGGTCTCGGCCTGGCGTTCCAGTTGTTCGCCAACCAGTCGGTCCAGGAGGCCGACGTCCTGAAGCCAGCCGCCGTCGTCGCCCTGGAACAGATCGCGCAGGATCACGCCACCCGCCTCCTCATAGACGTCGAGCCCGACGAATTGGGCCCGCTTGTCCGACGCCCGCGCCGCGCCCTCGGTCAGCATCCGACGGATCGTATGCGGTTCCTTGGAGTAGGACTGGGCCAGCCGCTCGAACACCTGCTCCTGGCGTTCGGGATCGGCGTTGACGGTGAAGGCCATCAACTGGTCCAGCGTCAAGCCGTCCTCGGCATAGACGTCCAGCAGCTTGGCTGAGACCGAAGCCAGACGCAGCCGTTGCTTCACCACAGCCACCGGGACGAAGAAGGCCGCAGCGATCTCCTCCTCGGACTGGCCCTTCTCGCGCAGGGTCAGGAAGGCCCGGAACTGGTCGAGGGGATGCAAGGGTGCGCGCTGGACGTTCTCGGCCAGACTGTCTTCTTCGGCGATCCCACCATCGCGCACGACGCATGGCACCGGCGCGGTCTTGCACAGGCGCTTCTGCTTGACCAACAGCTCCAGTGCCCGGTAGCGCCGACCGCCGGCCGGGATCTCGAACATCCCGGTTTCGACGCCGTCGGTGTCGCACACCGGGCGAACCGTAATGCTCTGAAGCAGCGTGCGGTGGGCGATGTCCTCAGCCAGCTCCTCGATCGAGACGCCCGCCTTGATCTTGCGGACGTTGGACTGGGACAGGATCAGCTTGTTGAATGGAATGTCCCGCGACGAGGACAGGACGATTTTCTGAACTTGGGTCATGGTCGGTCTCCATCACGGGCGGCCGTGAGACTCTCTCTCGACCCTCAACCCGTCACGAAGCGCAGCCCCGCCCTCTCACTCTGAAAGGGCGACGCCGCGAAGACGTAGATGAGGAGGCGCGCAGAGCCGCCGAACTGGAAAACCGTCGACCCAAAGGTCCGGCACTCCGGCTCGGCGGAAGTCAGGCCGCTGCGCTGTCGAGCAGCTTCTTGGCGCGGCCCTCAAGGTCGAGCCGCGCGTCCTGGTGCGGCTTGTGGCGCGCGACCGCGGTGATGCCCTGGACGAAGTCAAAGACAGACTCGGGCTTGCGACATTCCTCGGCAAGCACCGTCTCGATGATCTTCGCCGTCTCGGCCTTGCCGAACCCGCGCTTGCGCAGAAACTCGGTACGGTCGTCATCGGTCCGGGCGACGATCCGTTGGCGCGCTTGGGCGATGCTGTTGATGAAGGGCCGGGGAGAGGAGTTGGCGAAGCGGGTCAGCGCCGGTGCCGCCTCGTGCGCGAACCGCGAGGCGGCGTGTTTCGAGTGCCGGATGGTGATCTCCTCGAAGTCCTCGACGCCCCAGAGATTGCGGTTTTGGCAGACGGCGCGGAGGTAGAAGCTCGCCATCCCGAGCGTCTTCGCGCCCACCTCCGAGTTCCAGCAGTAGAAGCCCCGGAAGTAGAGATCGGGCGATCCGTCGGGCAGCCGCCCGGCTTCGATCGGGTTTAGATCGTCGACCAGGAAGAGGAATACGTCGCGGTCCGACGCGTAGAGCGTGGTCGTGTCCGGTGTGATGTCGACCAGTGGATTGTAGACGCCGGTCGACCAGTCGAGCACGCCCGGGACCTTCCAGCGCGTATCGCCGGTACCGTTGCCAGCGATCCGCTGTACGGCGGTGACCAACTCATGGTCGTAGATGCGGCCATAGTCGACTCCGGTCACAGCGCGCAGTTCGATCCGGCCGTCGTCGGTCTCGAGCGTCTTCACCTGTTCGGCGCGGTGCGAGGTCAGGCCATACTGGAGATTGATACCGGCGAGCGGTGCCGGAAGCTGGCGGAGATAGGCCGCCGGTGCGCCAACGAGCGCTGCAAGCTGGCCGAAGCTCCAATGGGTGGGCACGACCGGCTGATCGGAACCGGGCAGCACAAGCGCGAGCCGCTCGGCGTTATCGCGGTCGGCTTCGACCCGGACCGCCGCGCTCTCCACGGTGCGTGTCCGACTGCGATCGGCGCGGCCCTTCACCGACGCCATCAGATCGGAGAGCGACAGGTAACGCTCGTCGGCCGGACGGCTGAACCACTCGGACGAAACGCGCCCGATCCGCTGGCCGCGGCCGACATCGACGCGGTAGCCACCCCGGGAATCGGGACGCTCGTCCAGAACTTCAGAATTGGTCATCGGAGGTCTCCTGCGACGGGCTGGCCGGGAGCCTCTCTCTCGACCACGAACCGTCACGGCGACAGCCGCCGCCCTCTCACTCGTCCTTATTCAAAGATCAGTTTCGCCCGGCTAAGTCTGGCCGCCTTTCAGGTTGGAGCGTGAGGAAGAGCCCCGTAGAGATACTTTGCGCTGTTCGCGTGGAGAATCACGACGTTACGGATCAGGGGGTAGGGTGCGGACTGAAATCCAACATATGCGTGAGGCGCTGGCCTCTTACATCGAAGCCACCTACCACCTTTCGAACTCCAAGGTTGTTGATCTTCGGCGCAGTTTGCTGACCCGCGGCGGGATCGCGCAGACCCCCTATATCGAGAGCACACCGGCCTATGTCGGCGACCGGAAGTTTGCCGCCTTGGCGATCGACCCGCAGGTTCGCGCTTTTCTGACCAGCATGGCTGCCAAGGAGTCCGACGAACTCCTTTTTGACCCGCCCTATGAGCACCAAGCGCAGGCGCTCGAACTGGCGGCGAAGCCAGATGCAGGAGGCACCGGGATCGTCGTGACGACCGGGACCGGGTCGGGCAAGACCGAGAGCTTCCTGCTGCCCGTGCTTGCCCGCCTCGCGGATGAAGCCACGCACCGGCCCGATCGTTTCGCGACGCGCGCGGTGCGGGCGCTGCTGCTCTATCCGATGAATGCGCTGGTCAACGACCAGTTGGGTAGGCTGCGGACGCTGTTCGGCGCGACCGCGGTGCGCAAATGGTTCACCGCCGCCGCCAATCGGCCCGCCAAGTTCGGGCGGTATACCGGCCGTACGCTCTATCCGGGGATGCGCGACGGCGACCGCGACCAGAAGCGGCTCAAGACGCTCGAATATTATCTCAAGATCGAGGACGGCGCGCGCAGCGGCAACCCAAAGGATCAGGCGCTGCTGCAGACCTTGCGCGACAAGGGCCGCTGGCCCGGCAAGCCCGACAGCTTCCTCGGGGGCTTCGACGGCTTGCGTAACTGGTACGGCAAGCCCGGCGCGCATTGGGTGGATGGCAATGGCGATCCGCTGCGCGCGATCGAGCGGATCGAGGATCCCGAACTGCTCACCCGGCACGAGATCCAGGCAGCCAGCCCCGACCTCCTCGTCACCAACTATTCGATGCTCGAATATATGCTGTTGCGTCCGATCGAGCGCGACATCTTCTCCGACACGCGCGCCTTCTTCGAGGCGCATCCCGACGAGATATTCTATCTGGTCCTGGACGAGGCGCATCTCTATCGCGGCGCGAACGGCACCGAGGTCGCCTATCTGATCCGTCGGCTGCTCGACCGGCTGGGGCTGCCCGCTTCGCGCGTGGTGTTCATCGCGACTAGCGCCTCTTTCTCGAACGGCGAGGCGGCCGCGAAATTCGTCGCGCGGCTGACAAGCCTTGAGCCCGAGGCGATCACCACGCTCACCGGCGACAAGCTGGCGTTCGCGCCCGCCGCCCCCGCACCCAACGGCCTGGCCAGCGCATTCGCCGCCGTGCCGCTCAACATGCTGCAATCCTCGTTGCCGCGCGATCGCGCCGCCGTCCTCAAGCCGGTCGCGGCGCATTCGTCGGCGACAGGCGCGCCGGTGACGCTGACGCGTACCGACGGCGCGGCGAGCGAGATCATCGTGAGTGTCCATGGGCTCGACGGCGCAGGCAATGCGCTCGTGGAGGAGGTGCTGCTCGCCGCCGCTGGCAGCGCTGAGACCGAACAAGCCTTCCTCGTCGTCGACCATGTGCAATTGACGGAAGGCGGCGTGGCCTTTGCCCGTCGCTTCGAGCTCGGCACAGCGACGGCCGAAGGCTGTATCTGGAAGGAAGACGACCTTCCGGCCGCCCTTGCCGAATTGCTCGGCGACCTGCCGGTGCTCGGGCGGCTGCGCAATATCACCTCGGGCGCGCAACTGGCGAGCGACCCGGTCGTCTCGCCGGGCGCCGCCTGGGCGCTGACCGAGCTTCCGGGCGCGCTGTTTCCGCAAGCCGATGCCGAGACGGGCGCGGCGGCGGTCGACGCGCTGCTTGAACTGGCGTCGCTCGCGAGGCCCAAGCCGGGGGCACCGCCGCTGCTGCCGGCGCGGGTCCATATGCTATTTCGCGGGCTTCCCGGGCTGTGGGCATGCGCCAATCCGCAATGCACCAACATCGCCGAAGCCGAGCGCGGCGGGCCGACGGGCGCGCTCTATGCCGAGGCGCGTCAGAATTGTGGATGCGGCGCGCAAGTCTATGAACTCCATAGCTGCCGCGACTGCGGGTTGTCGGTCGCCCGCGCCAATGTCGGCGCTCCCACCGGGGTCGAGCATCTCTGGCAAGACAATGGACGTGCCTATGCCGGCGACACGGGCGTCATCGAGCCGATCCATGTCTGTCTCGAGGATCCGCTGCCGCAAAAGCCGAACATGGTGCGCGCCGCGTTCCTCGACCTCAAATCGGGGCGGATCGGCGGCAGCGGCGCGTTCAGCCGCGAGGTTTGGCTGCCGCCCTTGATGGGCGCCAAGCTGTTCGAGAAATGCCCGCGCTGCGAAGCCTCGTGCGCCGACACCGCGCCGGGTGGCATCTCTAACCTGCAGACCAAGGGCGAACAGCCCTTCAAGGAACTGATCTCGGTCCAGGTGCTCGAGCAGCCGCCGCGCCCCGAGAGCACCGCGCCGCTGCAGGGCCGCAAGGCCCTGGTCTTCTCCGACGGCCGCCAGACCGCGTCGCGGCTCGCGGGCGAGATGAAGACCTATTCGTTCCGCGACAGCTTGCGGCCGCTGTTGCTCACCGGAATGCAGGCGCTGCGCTCGCCGGTGTTCACCCCGTCGCTCAACGATGCGCCGCTCGCGATCTCGCTCGGCGCCGCCAAATATGGCGTCCGCCTGCGGCCGTCGGGCGACGATGACGGGGCGATGGATCATGCCGGCCGCCGCGCCAACGCGTTGGTCACCAACCCCGACGCCGAAGCGGAGGACTTCCGTTCGCTGACCGTGCAAACCTCGGATCGCACACCTTTATCGGTGTTCCAGAGCATCTATGCGGTGCTGCAGGACGATCATACCGGGCTGTTCCCCCTCGCGCTGGCGATGCTGCGTCCCAGGCTGACCAAGACTGAGGAAAAACAGCTCAAGGATGCGCTCGTGCTTCCGCCGATCGACGGACTCAATGAAGAGATGGCGCGCGCCGCCTTGATCGAGCTCTGGCTATGGCAGGCGATGCGCAAGCACGCGATCAAGCTGCAAAGCAGCTTCAAGAATCTCGAAGGCGCCAAGGGCTCGGCAGGGATACGGCCATGGAACGGCCGGTTCAGCCAGGTGATCGCCAAGCAATTGGGCGATCGCGGCCTCAAGGCATGGGTGAAGGGCGACTATGCGAGCATCTGCGAGCCGGCATTGCGTGCGGTCTTCTCGGACGGCGAGCCCGGCGATTATTTCCTGGCTGCCAGCAAGGTCGCGCTCGATGCCGGCGAGACGTCAGCGTGGCTGCGCTGCGAACGCTGCACCAGCGTTTCGCCCCGCAACGCACTGCTCGGCGATAGCTGCGGCTATTGCGGCGGGACCGCCAAGGTCATCGACCCGACCAGCGATGCCGTGTTCCGTAGCCGCAAGAGCTTCTACCGGCGGCTATGGGAGCGGCTCAGCGATCCCGACGATGCCTATGCGCCGCACCAACTCATCGCCGAAGAACATTCAGCGGCGCTCAACGATAGCGGGCTCGCCAATGCGATGTCGCGCAACGAAGCCTATGAACTGCGCTTCCAAGATATCCCGATCGAACAAGACGGTCAGACCGGGTCGCCCATCGACATATTGAGCTGCACGACGACGATGGAAGTCGGCATCGACATTGGCGGTCTGACTGCGGTCGCGCTGCGCAACGTGCCACCGGGGCGTGCCAACTACCAGCAGCGCGCGGGTCGCGCCGGACGCCGCGGTGCCGGCCTCTCGACGGTGGTGATGTTCTGCGGCGCCGACAGTCACGACCAGAGCTTCTTCCGCGATCCTGCGCCGATCGTCGCGGGCCCCGCGCCCGATCCGATCCTCAATCTCGACAATCCGGTGATCGCGCGGCGTCAGGCGCTCGCGTACCTGATCGGCCGGTTCCAGCAGGACCGGATCGATACCGTCGGCGGCTCGGCCGATGTCTTCTCGTCGCTCGGCAGCGTCGCCGACTTCCTCGCCGGTGCCGATGACGTGTTCTCGCTCAAGGGCCTGACGCAGTGGATCGCGGACAATCGCGACGAGCTCCATTTCGACCTCGAGCGGCTGTTCACCAGTTCGTGCCCGGCGCTCGATGCCGACGATCTGCTCGATCATATGCCCGCGCTGCTCGAATCGCATCTGCTCGTGCCGGTCGAGAGCGTTCCGGCGCCGGCAGCGCCGGCCAAGCCCGCCGATATCGAGGAGGACGATATCGCGGACGAGGATGAGGAGATGGAGGACAGCGCCGACGACGATCACGGCGTCGCGGACAATGGCAAATTGCTCGACCGGCTGTTCGATGCCGGCCTGCTGCCGAAATACGCCTTCCCGACCGATGTCGCGACCTTCAGCGTGTTCGAGGAGACTACCGACCCGTGGAATCCCAAGCGCCGCTACTCGCCGCAGCAAGGGCTCAACGCCGCGCTCAGCCAATATGCCCCAGGCCATGAGGTGTGGGTCGACGGCAAGCGCTATCTCTCGCTCGGCCTCTACTCCGAGCGCGATGAGGATCGCATCGCCGCCTATCGCGCGCGGCAGCTCTATTATCAGTGCCAGTTGTGCAACTACGCCGATCTCAAAAAGCTTTCTGAAGGCTATCCCGAGCAGACGCGCGGTTGCCCCGCGTGCAATGGCCGCGCGACCTTGGGGCCGGCGCGGCGCTGGGTCCGGCCGACCGGCTTCTCGCACCCGCCCACGATCACGGCGCTGCCGCCCGACTTCGACGCCGGCACGCGGACGCGCCCGACCCGCGCCACGCTCGACTCGCTGCAATTCCCCGACGATGCGCGCATCGGCGGCGAGGACTGGCCGATGGGGACACGCTGGGAAGCATGGGGCGATACCAAGACATTGGTCGTCACCAACCGCGGGTCGCTCGACGCGAGCAACTACGCCTTCAACTATTGCGGCAAGTGCGGGCGGATCGAACCCGGCGACTTCGATCCGGCGATGCGGCGGCTGCGCTCGGGCCAGACCCACCCGCGCCCGCGGCCCAACCGGCCGAAAGAACAGGAGGAGTGCGACGGGACGCCGATCAAGATCGTGCTCGGCAACGAGTTCGATACCGACGTCGTCGTGATGCGGCTGGGCCTGCCGCACAATTGGTCGCTCGATCCCGATCGGGCGGCGACCACCATCGCGGCGCGGTCCGCGGTCGAGGCGCTTCGCCGCGCGGCCTGTGCGATGGAGGATCTCGAGCCCAACGATATCGACGGCGACTTCCGCTTCGCGCCGGGCAGTGCCGACCATCAGTTCATCGACCTCTATCTCTACGACCAGGCGGCGGGCGGCGCCGGGTTCGTCAAGGCGGCGGCGCGCGATCCGCACAAGCTGGTCGATGCCGCGCTCGAACTGCTCGACCGCTGCGACTGCGACGACAGCTGCTACCAATGCCTGCGCTCGTACAAGAACCGCTATGATCATGCGCTGTTCGACCGCAGGATCGGTGCCGACCTGCTGCGCGCCGCATTCAAAGGCATGCCGCTGGCGATCGAGCCTGGGCGCGAGGATTATGCCCTCGACCGGCTCGCCGCCGATCTCGAGGAAAGCGGTGCGGCGACCACGCGGCTCGATGGCGGTCTCGCCGACGCGAACGGCAAGATCATCTGTCTCGCCCATCCGTTCGTCGAGAATGTGCCCTGCTCGCCGCGCGCGCGTGCGCTCGTCGAGGGCAAGGATGCAGTCGCCGTCGACATCCTGCTCGTCCTGCGGGCACTGCCGATCGCGTCGAACGAAGCGCTGTCGGTACCGAATGTCGATTTGAACGCCGGCCTCAAGCCCGATCCGAACGGGGTGCCGGAGTTGAGCGCGAAGCAGGTCGTCGGCGGGGACACGGCCGCCGGCGTCGATGCGCCGCGCTTCGCGGTGGCCGATGCAGAGGCCGGCGATTTCCTGTTCAAGCTCGACGCCAATACGCTGTCGGGCAAGGCCGGCGTCGCCAAGGGCACGATGTGCTTGTTCCGGCCCTTTGCCGGCGAACCGACCAAGACCGATATCTATCTTATCCGGCGCAGCGACGGTGAAGCCTTCGGAGCGACACGCGCGAGTTGGACGGTCGGCATGCTCCAGGCGCTCGACAAGGACCAGACGCGTGTCCGCTACCGGGCGGCGTCGCACCATATGGAATGTTCGAGCCAACTCGTGCAGCCATCAAGCGCGCTGGTCGCGGTCGCCCAGTTCATCAGGGCGGTGCATTGATGGCGCATTTCATCCCTCAGATCGACCCCGAGACAATGGAGTTCTGCTCCGAGGCCGACTTCGCGCGGGCGATGCAAAAGCAACTCGGCGAAGGGTATCTAGTGATGCACTCGCTGCCCTGGGTCTTTCCCGCGCGCGACGACATCGACGCGCCAGCGCGCGAGGGCGAGGCCGACTTCCTCGTGCTGCACCGCCAATATGGCCTGCTCATCATCGAGGTGAAGGGCGGCGAGATCACGCTCAAGGGCCGGACTTGGTATCGCCACGTCAAGGCGGGGCTCAAGGAAATCAAAGACCCGGTCAAGCAAGCGCGGCGGAGCTTGTGGGCGCTGAAGAAGCGCATCGAGCTTGTTTGCGGCAAGCCGGTCGCTGAAAAGACCATCATCTCGGTGGCGATCGCCTTCCCGCATTGCCTGTTCAAGGACAATCCGCCGACCGACCTGCCGGCGGATGCGATATTGACGATGGACGATCTCGCATCGATCGAGCCCGCGATCCTTCGCGCCTACAAGGCGGGCGGCGGCGGCAAGCGCGAGTTCTCTGCCCAGGAATTCGACGCGGTGCGCCGGGCGCTCGCTCCCGAATTTCGCGTCTATGAGCCGCTGCGCGTCGGCGTCGATGCTGCCGGCGAGACGCTTGCCCGGCTGACGCGGCAACAATTGCAGGTGCTGCGCGGCTTCGACGCCAACGCGCGGGCGATCATCGAGGGGGTCGCGGGCTCGGGCAAGACCCTGCTCGCGATGCAGCGCGCCCGGTCACTCGCCACAACCCGCAAGGCGGTTCTGTTCACCTGCTTCAATGCCGAACTGGCCAAGTGGATACGCGAGGAGATGGGCAACGATCTCGTTGAGAATGGCGGCAAGATCACGGTGCAGAATTTCCATCGGCTGGCGTCGGACCTGTGCAAGGCGGCCGACATGGATTTCACCGTCAACCAAGGGGATGCTGCGCGCTGGTGGGACGAAAAAGCGCCCGACCTGCTCGCCGAGGCGGCACTGGATGTCTATGGCGGCGAGCCGCCGTTCGATGCGATGGTGGTCGACGAAGCGCAGGATTTCTCACCCTCCTGGTGGGACGCGCTCGAATATCTGTGCGATCGCAAGGGTGCCGTCTGGGCCTTTCTCGATAAGGCGCAGAGCCTGCGGCGCGATCCGGTCGACCCTCCGCTGGACGGCGCTTTCCGCTTCTCGCTCGACGTCAATTGTCGCAACACACGGCGGATCGTCGCCTGCGCCAATGCGGCGACCGATGTCGCCAGCGAGCCGTTCGAACTGGCGCCGCTCGGACGGCCGCCCAAGCTGATCGTACCGCAGACCCCGACCGCGATCAGCGGGCTGGTCCAGCAGGAAGTGCGGTCGCTGCTCAAGGAACACCGGCTCGAGCCACGTCAGATCGCCATCCTCGGTCCGGCGAGCAAGGCGAAGGGGCCGCTCGCCACAATCAGCGCGATCGACGGCGTCCCGTTGATCGACGACGCATCGCAGTGGCGCGACGGCAAAGGTATTTTGTGCAGCACCGCCCGCAGCTTCAAGGGGCTCGAAGCGGATGTCGTCATCCTTTGCGATTTCTCGGGGCTCGGGAATCTGTTCACGGTCAGCGATCTCTATGTCGCGCTGACCCGCGCGCGTTCGCATCTCGTCATCGTCGCGCATGATCGTACGGCCAAGGAGAGCCTAGACGCGGCGCTCGCGGCGGCAATCGCGACGGGTGCCGACGAATGAGCATGATCGACGCCTGGAGCGACGCGATCGGCTTGACTGCGGACGAAGCGGGGGCACCTTCCGTTGCCACGGTCGTCGAGCATGTCCGGGCCGCGGTCATAGAGGCCGGGTTCGTCAGCAGGGGGCGGATCACCAGCGGGCTGAAGGAAGCCTATCGCCCGCTTGGCGTGGACGCGGCCCTGATGCGCCAGAGGATGGACGCCGCGATCCACCTGATGTTGCTGAGCGGCGATCTCGAGGAACATGCGACCAGCGCGGGACGGGGCTATGCGGGCACGCCGTCCAGATTGATCCACTGGGACGGTGATCGCGTCAGCCTGCTCGGCACCAGCAACGATGGGATCGGCCTGGTCCGCCAATTTCCGGCGGACGCGCCGCCCAATGATGTCGTGAGGATCCCGCTCGCGGACGAGCTTGGCCGTCCCGAGTGGCGCAACGCGCTTGTCGAGCTTGGCGCTGCCGATGCGCCCAACGGCGATGCGCGGGCGCTGTTCGCTTTCTCGCAGGCGCTGGCAGCAAGCGGCGAGCGTTATTCGCTCGACGAACCAAATGCCGTAGCCGTGGTCAGCGGCCGCGCCGATTTTTTCGGGCGCGCCGATCCCGCCCCATCGGGACGCTGGCGCAGAGTTGAGGCTGACGGTTGCTATCCGGCGGCGATCCGCACCGGATACACGCTCAAGAATGTCGTGCTGCACGTTGCCGGCAAGGACACGACGCTCTGGCAACCATCGTCGCGCGATATCTGGCGGTGGATAGTTGTCGGTCAGACCTTGGCGCTAGGCGATCCCGTGTTGCGCTATGACCAGGCGAGCGGCGTGCTCGATTTCCTGACTCCTCCGCCACGCCAGGCGGAGCGCGCCGCATTGATCGCGGGCGAGCAGCAGGCACCTTGGTCGTGGAAGCTCGATTCCAGCGCCCATGCGGTGATTGCCGCGCTCATGGGTTGTCTGCGCTAGGTGCCTTGGGCACCACCCAAAACAACTTCGGCGGTTTCAGTTTCGCCACCTCGGCGAGCGCGGCCTCGAGTCCCTCTAGCCGCGCAAGGCGTGCCTGCCACGCACGGTCGGACAGTGCCAACATTAGGTCCGCGCCACGTACGACGGCCCGGTTGAACTCAAGCTTGGCATCGAGCGCCGCCGCGACGTTGGCCTCGGCCTGCGCGGCGGTGGCAAGATTGTCGGCATCAGCTTGGGCGGCGAACAAGCGGGCCGGCACCGCTCGGCGCGCCGCCTGCTGGGCGCGCCCGAGGCTTTCGCCGCCGATCGCGGTCAACTGGCGCATCGCCGCAGCGCGGGCAGCGCGCAATCGCGCTTCGGAAAGCATCGAGCGGCGGCGGGCGAGCTGGCGCGCACCAATGCCGTCATGCACGGGATCGAACACCGCCGTTTCCGCATCGGCCACGACCAATTCGTCGCCATCCTCGACCAAGGTTGCGAACAGCATTTCGGGTGGGCTCAGGTCGATCATCCAGCGGCGATCGGCCTGAAACTGCGCGAGTGCGATCCGTGCAATGGCAGTGCGCGCATCCTGCTCGGCCTTCGATGCATTGGAGTCGCCTAGGCCGAGAATCGCATCGGGATCGAAGGAAAACGCGTCGCGAAGATCGAGTTCGCTGACCGCGATCAGCAATCGGCGATTGGCCCAACGCAGGATTGGGTGGCCATCGGGATATTCGACGATGAACTCCGTGCTCATGTCCGCAGCCGGTGCCTGCTTTTCGAACGCGGTGACGGCGCCATCATGGATGCTGCAGCCATGATCGAAGAAATTAAGCCGGCGCTTGGCGTCGTCATTCTGGACGACATTGGTGCGTGGTGGGCATTCGATCGCCGTCCGCCGCGAGATGAAGGCCTGGCGATACCAACTGTTGCGCGTGTCGATGTCAGGGATAGTCAGATCGTCGCAGCCGGGCTTGGTCTTGTACCACATCGTTTTGAAGCGCTGGTCGCCATCCTGCCCGCCACGGACATCGAGAAAGTCCTCGCGTGCAAGCTTGATCATCATCTCGGCCGCGCGCTCTCGCATTAGATACCAGTTCCAAGCGAAGCCCTCGACCGGGGCCAGAGGCGCGGCGTAACGGCGCCCACGGAACCTGGCGTCGCAGCGGGTCGCCAGCGTGGTGCGCGGAGTCGGGGGCAACGTGGTGGTCTCGAGCCATGCGTCATAGGCCTCGCCGAGCGACCTCGCCTGCTTTGCCGCATTCCCCCAAGTTGCGCCCGACACGCCGTTGGCCGCACCGGCGATCGCGTCGCTGATTTGCGCCCACTCGGATTCGTCGAACACTTCGCTGCGTAGAAAGACGCCAGTGCCCTCCAAGACGGTCAGGATGCTGTTCTCGATAGAGTTTTCGACAACAATCGGCGTGATGGCGATCCGGCGGTTCGCTGGCAGCCCCTTCGTGCCCAGCCGGTCGATGCGTCCGATCCATTGCTGAATGTCGGGCGGTGACCAGGGCAGCGCGAAAAAGATGATCTCGTCGGCAAACTGCAGATTGTGGCCCTCGCGCGCCGCGTCGGCGGCAACGAGGACTTTGGCCTCCCCGCTGATGAAATCGTCGAGCGCTTCCTTGAGCAGCGCGACCTGCATTTCGAGTTCTTCGGCGGCACCGACCGTCCGGCGTTTTCGCGCGACCTTCATGTCGGTCAGCTTCTCAATCGCATCGCGCAGATAGTCAGTGGTGGGATTGTCTTCCGCAACAACCACGGCGCGGCCGTTGGGGCTTTTGGCATGAAAGAGGCGCAGATGATCGATCAGCGCATCTAGCTTGGCGTCGCCAGGTTCGTCGCGCAAACAGGTGTCAATCTGCCGCCAAGCGGCCTGGAGGTCGGGCGTCGACCGCCGCAGCGTTGAGAGGCGATCGCGTAGAGATTGCGGGCTGCGCCCCGCGACCTGAAGCAACGCCTCTCGGCGAATATCGAGATTGGCACGCCGTGCGGCGTCGAGATAGGAGCGCGTCCCCCGAGCGCGTTCGACATCGCCATCGGTCGGGGAAAGCCTAATCGGCTGGTAATTGCGCTTCGGCAGCGCGTCGGGATAATCGGTGCGCGCGGTTCGGATAAGCCGGCGGTAGAGGCCGAACGCCTCTTCCACGCCACGGCGTTTTACCGCGTCTTGCAGATCGGCATTCCATTTTTCTCGCGCGCGCGCTTCGCGCTCGGCAAGAACCTTCAGGATGTCGCGGTCCTCGGCGCGGGCAATGCGATCGGCCTCAGGTTCGAGTAGCGCCATCAACTCGCGACGCGTCCGCGCCTGATGCAGCGCGGGTGTCGCGGTCAGGGCGATGACATTAGGAACCGTCCGCGCCGCAATGATAAGATCCTCGCGGACCTGCACCTGCAGCTTGGTGAATTCGTCGACCAAAAGGAGGTCGATGCGGTTGGCGACGATGCGGCCCCCAGCGAGCAACCTGCTCGGCCGCACAAGCCGCATTACCAGATTGCCGTGGACACCGCCTTCGTCGCCGCTCTCGAGCGCGAGCACATGGCCGCGGCACAACAACTCCTCTTCCCATTGCGACACCAGGTCGTCGGGCACGACCAGCGCTGCAGTCAGTGGGCGCGGGCTTTGGGCGGCGAGCGCGCGCATGACCATGATTGCCTGGATAGTCTTGCCGAGCCCGACTTCGTCCGCGAGCAGCCAGCGGCACGCGGTCCCGGTCAACATCCGGTGCACGCTGTCAATCTGATGGGTGTAGGCAACGGCGCCGACGCCTAGTGCGCCGAGTAAGGCCTGATCGCGATCGAGTCGCCGCGCCGCAGCGTGGATGCCGAGCAGGACGCGGTGAAAGTCGCTCATGCCATGGCCCCCGCGATCGTGGGCCCAAGCCGCAGCGCAGCATAGCGCGTTGCGCGCGACACGAAGGGATCGTTGGCGAGAATATGGACGGTGGCATCGACATTGTCGCAAACGGCCGGTGACAGCCAGAGTTGGAGCGCGCCGGCAGCGGCTTCTGGCGTGAGGTGTCCGCGCGGTAGTGCGTAATTCCTGGTCCAGGCGGCCAAATCCTCGGCGAGTTCGGCGATGCTCAGGTCGGCATAGCTGCGCCGTGCGAGGAGGCGGCCACCGTCGCTAGGCGCCAACTGCCGGACCAAAGCAGGACGGCGGATCGCGCGCAGCGCTTCCTTGCTGGCGCTCTCCCAGTCCTCTGGCGGAGCCCCAAAATCGAAATCGTCCTCGACGCCCAATAATGAACCCGCGTCATGCAAGTCGGTGACAGCCTCGGAGAAGGCGGCATTGAGCGCATCGTCCATCGCACCATCAGCGGGCACGGCGTTGGCGATCGGCCACTCCGGGTCGAGCAGTCGAGCATGATGCGCGAACGCGCGCGCGAACACCGACGCCTCATCGACGCTAGCCTCTGCGGGCACGCTGGCTAGGCCGCGGGCGACGGCAATGTGCCAAAGCGAAACGTGCGGATCAGTCGGGCTGTCTTGGCTAGCCTGCTCGGCGAGCGCCCAGGTACGCCCGCACAGGTCGACGACCAGCGGGTTCTCAAATTGGCGCACGATGTGTCCCTTGGCACCGATAGCGGACAGGGTCGTGCATCGTGCGCGCGCCCAGGCGATTCGCCCTCGGGCGATATCGCCGACCCCCTTGCCTTGGTCGAACATCCGGCGGGACCCGACGTCGGTGCCCCACTGCGCGGTGAAGTCGCCATAGTCGAACACATTGGAACTGAAGATTTGTAGCGTGTCGGCGAGACGGCCGTCAGACAGCAGCAGGCCGTAAGCTTTCGCACCACGGGTTGGCGCGGCAACAGCATTTACCGGCACGAATCGGTGCGGAGCATGCGCGGTCGCCTCGACTAGCGTGGCGGTGAGGTCGCCACCCACCAGATGCGGTCCATCCTCGTGCCATTCGACCGAGGCAGGTGCCCGCTCGAGCGCAATTGCTAATGGGCGCGCTCGTCCTATTGCCAGGTGCAGCAGCCCCTTGCCTGCTTCGAGCAGTTTGGCGCGGACGGTATCGTCATAAAGCGGACTGAATAGCTTTGAGCTTGCCGCAATCGTCGTCGGCAGCGCGGTGAGTTCATCACGCCCGCGGGCGATCAGGCGTCCGTTGATTTCGAGATCGGCGGTGACGGTTACATTGACGAGCGGCAATCGGCTTTCGACACGAATCCGCAACCGCTGCTCAATCAGTGCTTCGAACGCGCTGTCTCGCTCGAACAGCACGAAATCGGCGACGGCTTCTTGGGCGGGAGGCGCTATTTCAGCACGCAGCCCGGGCCGGCCGGCGATGTGTCCATTGGCCGCGAGCCGCTGAGGCACCACGTCAGTATTCGCGTCCGCCCCATCGCTGTAGATCAGGAACGGACGGTCGGGGCGGACCACGCCTTGCGGTGCGCCGATCGCGTCGATCGGATGCCGCGCATGCATGGCACGGCGCTGCGTGGCGAGTAGGTCTTCCCCCGTCAGGATCGCCCGGTCCGCGGGGTCGGATAGATTTGCCTCGAAAAAACGATAGCCGCCGGCTGTGCCCAACTGCTTGAGTCCATCCAGGGGCGCGGCGTCGATCCGCCGCCCAAGCCAAGCATAGCCGGTGGCGCCGCTTAGCACACCGAAGCGCTGCTCCGCGTGGGTGCGCTCTTCGTTGACGTCGAATAACAGGGTAGCGGTCCAGTCGATGGTCCTGCTGGCAAGCGTCGCGGCGATGTCTGTACCGGCACCGAAAATTTCCGCTGCTTCGGGATAGGCGGCATCTTCTTCCTGGGGCACCGCCTGGCGTGAGATGGCAAAGGGACCGGCACCGAGTGCTGTGTCAGGATGGAGAAAGCTGCCCGCGCCCCACAGGCGCGGCCTCCAGCCGGCGGACCGGGCGATACCGCGCGCTTCGTCATAGATGGCGGGCGGCAGCGCCGGCCAACTCGCAAAGAGATGCACCCCGGTCGGATCGAGCAACAGCGCGAGACGACCAAAAGTCTGCCCGGCCGCAATGGGCAGTTTCGCGGTCCGCCCACGCATCCGGGCGGCCCGCGCCGCGAAGAACGCTTCGGGGTCGGTCGCAACCGCTTCGCGTAGTCGCGTATAGGTCCCCTGTGACAGGAGTGTTCCGCGGTTGTCGGTGAGGAGGGCGGACAGCACGCGCGCGCTCGGCCCTTCAAAACGGAGCCAATCGATAAGCCGGGCACCCTCAGCTGCGCTCGCCCAAGCGCGCAAGCTAGAGAAATTGGTCGTGCGTCCGGGTCCCGGCAGCGAGGCGACGGGCGCGCGAGCAATCAACCGGCAAATTGGTCCAACCAGATCGACCGGCAGAAGCGCATTGGCGATCGGCCAGGCAATGATAGAAAAATGATTGCTGAAAGCACTCTCACTGGGGCGGGACAGACCATAACGCTTGGCCTGTACTTCGAAGATTTCGGCAACACGTTGGCGCTGGGTGATGCTTACGGTGAGTCCAAGGGCCTCGCTAAACTTCGGCCAAAAAACAGTCCCGACGCCCTCGAAGCGAAATCCGATCTCGGCTGCGATTGCGCAGACAAACAGCGGCGCACGGGTAAGGAGGATATCGAGATCATGCAAAGCCGCGAGGGGGGTGATCTCGTCGAATTTTCCGGGCCATATCAGCGCGTCATCGACCGCTTCAATCAGCGTGACATCAACCGTGTTTCTCTTGTTCAATGCGACGATTGACGCTTTGAGTTGACGCTCGAGCGCATCAATCTCGCTCAGGCTCAACATCGACTGATTACCGTCACGCTGACGCTTCGCCAACATAGTGACTGCACGAAATCAAGCATCGGGTTTCGAGTCGATGAAGGGGCTCTCGTTGGCGGCCCAATAAGGTTCATAGAGGCTCAACAATTCGGTCGGTCGCATCACGCGTAGCCCAAATGCCGCTAAACGCTCACGGTGCTTCCAGAAAGTTGTTCGATCGGTCGTCAACACGACCGGAACATTAGCGAATATGGCGTGCCCGGCAATCACCCTGTCACCATGGTCGGGTAGAAAGGACAGGGGGCCATTGGTCAAAAACATGTCCACGGCGCGAACGAGGCCGAGCCCCGTGAGTAAAACAGAAGATACCGAATCGAGGTTATCTGCTTTCAGCAACCCGGCCGCTACCCCGGGGAATGAATCGCAGGATTTTTCTTCGAGAAACCCGTTTATAAAGTGATTAATTCCCTCAAGCCGCTCTAATCTATTCCCACGTGTTTTACGGATCTCTGTCAGACTGTGGTCACAAACTAACCAAGGATAACCGCCGCGGTACTCAAATCCCTTATAGAGGGTGCCGAGATCTAGAAGATCGCTCGCAAGTTCATAGCCGTATTGGTCACGAAGAGCCTTTATAGATTCATCATCCCACGCGACAACGTCATTCTGTTCAAGCTTTCTGTCGATCCAATCGAGATTCTGCAGAACACATGTGTCAAGAAGCTGAGGTTCCGGGGGCGATATGATTGTTGTCATTCTTTCCACGGTGAGCCTTTGCACAGATCGCTTCTAGATCCGCTCATCGTTAACCAGTCGGCCTAAATCGGAAGGCTGAACTGGCCGTCAGCATCGGCGTGAAGACTCGCGCGAACGCTCATCGGTCCCAAATCGGCCAAGGCTTGCAGTGTTTCTTCTCGCCGCGCGCGCTTGCTGAGCCAGCGGTGCCGCCAGGCCGCTCCAATGTCAGCCGAGGTCGGTGCATCCAACGCGGGCTTGCCCAGCCCGACGAGGGCGGCGCGCGCGCCGGGGCTCAGTTCACAACCATAGAAAATACGCGGCGTGGCGTGGTGGAGAATCGAGTCGCTTTTCAAGCCTAGGGCATCCAGACCTTCGCGGATCTGACGCAGCCGCGGGCTGGTGCCTTCACCAAACCGGTTGTTGACGCGTCGCGAGTCATGCCGCGCCATCGCCATGCTTCTAAGCGCTTGCGCCGTCTCGCCCCCGAGGTGCAGCGTTCCGAACCCGCCGGTGAGGCTTTTCCCGATGGCACCCCATTTCACGTCGTGAGGCAGGCCGGAGTGATCCTGCGCCCGCAGGACTAGGCGATTGTACTGGCTCGAACCGACCCCATACAGGCTGGTCGTGGTAAGGATGCGCAGGTCCGCAGGTTTCGAAATGATCCGACCAGCCATCTGGGAGGCGATGACGCTGGTCTGGCCGCCGTAGCGTCTCGCATACGCGTCACGCGCCTCTTTGGAGGTCAGCATCAGCGCGACCAGCTTGCCCCCCAGCAGTTCGTTGTAGGGGTGGACAGCACCGCAAATGCTGACGTCCGCGACTTCGCTGGACAGCCCGGCCTTTCGGAACTCCGCGAGCGCGACGTCGACCGCGCGCTGGCCGCTTGGCGTCGTGAACAACTGGTCCAAGGCTGCAACAGGATCGCGAGTCAGACCAGCACTTCGGAACATGCCTTTGGCGAACAGCAGTTGAGCCAGGCTCTCCGCGCGCTTGCGAACAAACAGAAGATCGTCTGATGCGGCGCGCCAGTCTGAGTCCGGCTGCGCACTCTTCAGTTCGCCGCGATGGGGCTTTACCTGACCACCCAGATCGCGATGAGTCTCGTAGTGGGCGCGCAATTGCTGTTCACGGGCGAACGCCGCGCCAGCTGCTTTCTGCTCAAGCCTCAGGGCGACAGTTTCCGTCGGTTCGACGATCTCGTCGGAACTTGCCAGATCATCCCAGCGCACCGCAGCGATGGACGCGTCAATGCGATCCAGCAGAGACGCGCCGAAGGCCGCTGCATCCCACACGCCGGAGCGGACGCGTTCCTCGGCGGCGTCCCGGAGCCAGCCGATCCATTGATCACGCGCGGTCAGCCGCATGACGGGGCTGGCGAGCATGGCGATTCCGATGATGGGTCGGCGCGGCCGTGCTGCGTTGCGGATCAGCACGAGCATCTGACGGCCTGGGATCGAGCGATATTCGTGGGCCCAGGTGTGACGGAAGTAGCGCCAGATATCGATCAGAGGTAGGCCAGTGTCCGGGCATTTGGCCCCGGCTTCAGCGACCTCCACGACCGGGTCGATGATGCCTTTCAGAGCAGCGTCTCGCTCGACGTCCGGCAGCCCTTCAATCGCTCGCAGGTCTTTGGCCAAGGCAGCGCCGTCGTCGATAAGGTCGATCACCGATGCGCGATTGCCGGATCGAAGCGACCGCTTCTCCACCCGGATGAGAAACTGCCGAACGGACGGTTCCTGGAGCTGGCGCAGGCGGGCGCTCTGCAAGGCCGCGCGGACGCGCACCTTGATGTCGTCGACGGTTTGTTCGCCCTTTCTCGCTATTCCGGGCGGCTGGAAGGTGATGCGGTCGGATTCGATGGCGACTTGCCAGCCCTGCTCGCAAAGATCGGCCACGAGAAGACAGACCGCCCGCAGCTTTATGCTGTCGCCGTCATCGATGTATCGGCGGGCGAGGGCGCGCAGCTCGTCGGCGAAGCTGGGCGGTAATGCTGCGCCGGCGTTGAGAAGGTCGTGCAGTTGCTTGCGTTCACCCGGCGCAAGGAAGGGTGAAAACGCACGCAGTCGGCCCGGACCAAAAAGCTTCTCGTCAGTCGACACCCGCACTCCAGAATCGAGAGGGCCGCGCGAAGCGGCCCTCCCTATCATCGCAAAAACGATGCGCTTCGGCTAGGCGGGATCGTCTTGCCACGCAAGCGGCCCGACGTCTTGGGCATCGCCCAGGCTGAGGTGGTCGGACAACATGCCCAGCGCCAGATCGAGCCGGCGGGACCAGGAGATCAGCTGCGCCTTGTTCCGCTCCTCCGCTTCGTCAGCGCCCTCGAGCATGACATCGCCGAGCGAAAACAGCAGAATTTCAAGGGCTGAGCGAAGCTCCGGCGTCGACACCTCGCCGTCGTATATCTCCTCGTAGAAGCGATGGGCCGTGTTCAGATGCAGGGCGCGCGAGCCTTGCTGCCGGTCAACGCGGAAGAAGGGCTGACCGGCGAGATGTTCGAAGCCGACCCGGTAGGGCGATACGCGCAAGGCCAGATCCCACTGAGGATTCCCATTGCCGCCGTCTCCCATGGCGCTGGCGATGCTCATCGCCCTCTCTGACAGACGCCGCTCGCCGGGGGGCGGGGACAAAGCCTCCAGCCGACGCGCCATCTTGGCGTCCTTGACCTTGTTTCGAAGCTGTTCGATCGCCTTGGGCAAGCCGGCTTCGCGCAAACAGTCCCATATGAACGGGGAGACCGTGACCTGCTGCTTGGAGGTCGTCACGCCGAACGCCTCGTCCAGGGTCGCAGAGAACTCGACCTCGACCTTGATGTAGCGATCGTTGTTGATGAAGCTGGTCCAGGGCGTCCGGGTCTGCACGTCGATCAGGCGCCCGTTCCGGCTGAAAATCAGGCCGTGGAAATCCTTCAGGATCGAGAATCGGGCATTCGCGTTCAGGCCCACCGCGTCCCGGCTCTTGTCGATCGAGCCGAAGCTCGGCGGCAGCCAAGCGTATCGAAGGGTGATGGCGCCGAGGTAGGCGTCCGTCTCGGGGTCGCGCACTTCGATCCGGACGGGGTCAAACGGCTGGGCGCGATCTTCGTCGAGAGCCCCGAGGTGAAAGTCGGGCGTCAGGAAAAGCGGGTCGATTGGTTCGACATAGGCGCCATCGACGTATAAGGCCGCTTCACCGCGCAGCTTGTGATAGGTGACGCCGAATTGCCGACACAGGTTCTCGCGCAATCCCTGGGTGGTCAGCCATTCGAGCCGGTCCAGTTTCTCGATCAAGATGATGGTGCCGGACCTGAAGCCGTCGGGGTAGGTCGCGGCGATGTGACGTTTCACGAACGCCGGCAACTCGCCCAGCCTTGGTTCGGGGACGATGATGTCACCGGATGCATCTGTGTACTCGCCGGCCGTGATCGCATCGAGATCGAGCGTGACGGAGTGAAATCCGCCACCTGGGACCTGCGAGATCACGGTGAACCGCCGACCCAGGCTTACGGACGAACAGGGCAGGCCGTAGCCGTATCGACCGAGGCCGAGACGGTCGTTTTCTCGGTGGGTGCCACCCCACATCACCGCCATCCGGATCATATCCGGCTCCATGCCGTGACCGTTGTCGACAACGGCCAACTGCACCGGCTTCTTGTTGGAGGCGGTGCCTTCGTAGCCGAACAGGACATCGACCCGATCGGCATAGGCCTGCAACGCGTTGTCGATCAGTTCCGCGATGGCGTCGCCGTTGCTGCGATAACCGAGATCGCGAATTCCCCGGACAAAGGCCTCCGGCACCATCAGGCCGAAGCGCGAGCGACGGGTTCTATCTGCATAGGCTCGTTGGGCTGCGAGGACCGGGCCAAAGCCCGCTCCCCTCAGCGACTGGGTGTCTTCGGACATGGGATCAGGCCGCCGCCCGCCACTCGGCGCAGAACACCTTGATCCGACGTCCCAGCACGAAGCGGCTCAGGCGAACGTCGGCGGCGGCGGCCTCGAGCGGCTCGTCGTTCAGGTGGATCAGGCGCATCGCCCGGGCCACCTCCGGGGCAGCATGACGCAGCGTATCGTCGATCTTGCGCCGATCCTGAAGCCGCTGGACGATCGTGGCCGCATCCGGGTCGGGAAGCAGGTTGAAGTCCAGGGACCGCTCGGGGCCGTCGCCAGCCATGCAGCGTTCGATCGTGTCTTCATCGACGATCCTGCCGATGTCTTCTGCGGCGACACGATGTCGATGAACCAAGGCGTTCGACCGCGTCCGATGTCCGGGCGGGCTGTAACTCGCCCGGACCGCGCGGATCGCCGCCAGCACGGCGCGGCGGAAGAGGGGCTTGCCGCCCAGCCTCGCGAGGGCGCCCGGATCGGACTGAAACAGTTCGACGAACGCCTGGCTGAAGATGTCCTCGTGCAGATCCTCGGGCAGATCCCGGCACCGGGCTAACGAGAGCCGCCTGGAATATCGGCGGGCTTCGCGGCCGAGGCGCGCCTGGTGGTAGGGTTGGCCGGTCAGGGCCGCCTTGATCAAGTCGCCAAGGGTCACGGTCGAGACGCCGTTCATGACGGAGTCCTCCTTTCACTGCTGTTGCCTTCAAAATCAGCTTGAAGGCCGTTGCAGCGTCCGGGGGACATGGCGGCTCATGGCCGCGCCTACTCTGGTTTCGAGCTGTACGCTTTACTGATGCCACCCTAGCAGCCGGATGTAGGCCCGACCAGCCAGGTTGGCCCGGGAGCGCCGAGGCGCTCCCGGTACCCTTACTCCGCCGCCTCCAGGGCGGGTGTCACGCCATCCGGGGTCTCGGCGCCCGCCCCCGCATCGTTCGCTTCGGAAGCCTCCTCGTCGGTCGGTGCCATCGTTTGCTGGAGCGCCTTCAGCGCATCGCCGAGGAAGGGGCTCCAGGCGCGTTCCCGCTGCGCCTCGTACCAGAGAACGCACTGTTCATCGTCGATCGCCAGTTCCGCGCGGGCGAGGGCGATCAGGAGGACGTCGAGGGCCTGCTTGGCCTGATCGCCGTGCGGCAGGTTCAACAGCGGGCCGTAGAGCGTCTGGAAGAACGCGTGCTCGCGATTGATCATCACGGCGACCTGGACCCCGTTGTGCCATTCCGGCTTGTAGAAGGGGCCGCGGGGCTCGTCGTAGAAGTCGACGACGTAGGGGCGACGTTTGGCTTCGTCCTCAAGCGCCTTCTGGGCCTGGTCGAGCGATAGTTGGTCGACCTTTACCCGACGCTTGGTTTCCTTGTCGAACGCCTCGCGGGCGGCCGCCTTCGACCGATCGGCGACCTTGGTCTTCTGGCCGCTGATGCTGTCGGCGGTGGCGGCTGCGGTTTCCGCTTCCGTCGGCGCCTCGCTTTTCGCGGCGATGGCCTTGGTCCGGTTCTTCCGCTCCTCGGCCCGGGTCATCCGTTGCCAGGCCTGTTCACGACCGAGTTGCTTGTCGATCCCTTCCGCCGCCAGGATCCGCCATAGATCCTGAATGGGCCGGACGGTCTGCTTGTCGTTGGTGATGCCGAAAACCTCGTCGAGGGCCGGATCGAAACGGACTTCGACGCCCCAGTGGTAGGCGTATGACTGCAGCAGCGGCCAGTCGCCTAGGCCCTTGGCCTCGTCCTTCAGGACCTTGGGGAAGACGTCGACCGTCTCGATTTCACGCCCGGCGCGCACGAAGGCCATGCCCCGGCGCGTCTTGCGGATTTCGAAGCGGCGGTTGGCGGGCTGGTCGGCCTTCTTGCCGCCGTTCTCGGCGAAACCGTACGGGAAACGCGCGATCCTGACATAGATGGCGCCGGCCGCCTCGATGCTGGCGTCGGTTCCGTCCAGTTCGCTGGAGTCCTCGACCTTCTTGAGCACGAGTTGGCCGGTATCCGGATCACGGGCGTACTTGACCGCGATGTTCCAGTCCGCGGTCATCTGGGCGCCCCCCTTGGCCTCATCGACGAAATACCGCGCACCCGGCGTCAGGAAGAGCGGATCGACGGCTTCGACCTTGGTGTTCTCCACATAGAGTTCGACCTTCGGCAGCATGTAGCGATAGGTCACGCCGAAATCGTCGACCAGGTGCTCGCGCATCACCGCCGGCGTCCGGTAGGTGATCCGGTCCGGGTTGACCCAGACGACCACGGTCCCGTGCTCGAAGGCGATGCCCTTCTTGTCCAGATAGGTCTGGACGAAGGCCGGCAGGGTGCTTTCGACGGGCTCCTGGATGCGTTGCAGGCCGTGCTCCTTCACCTCGCGAGCGTCGAGCCAGGCCTTGGTGATGACGCCCGCGTCGGCGGTCTTCGTGTAGACTTCGACCAGCCGCGTCTGGTTGATGGAGGCGTTGGGCAGGCCGAAGCCGAACTTGCCGATGAAGCCGGGATCGTCGAAGTGCGTGCCCGAGCCCCAGGACAGGGCGTACTGGGCCATTTTCGGGATCATGCCGGAGCCGTTGTCGATGAACGCCACCGCGCTGATCGACTCGGCGCGCTGGTGCGCTTTCAACTGCTTCGGGCGCTCGAAACAGACATCGATGCGGGTCGCGCCGGCCTCGATCGCGTTGTCGATGATCTCGCGGGCGGCGGCCGCGGTGTTGCGGTAACCGCTGCGGCGCTGGGATTCGAGCGCCTGGGCCGCGTTGAACAGCGGAAAGCTGAAATCGTCGGGCAGCCGGTCGAGATACTTCTGCTGGCGTTCAACTTCGGTGAGCAGGCGGTCGCTGGTGTCGGTCGTGATGGTCATGTCATCCTCCTTGATCGCGGCTCCTGGCCGCTGGTGACATCTCCACTAAGGCCAACATCGCGCACCCGATGTGCGGGGATCGGCAAATAAAGTTGCGAACGGCCGTCCGCGCGGGGTCAGGCGACCGCCTCAGCTCGGACAGCGATCCAGTCGCGAACCGCGAACAGGAAGTCGCTGTGGGTGAGTTCGTCCAGCGGATCGAGCCGACGGGCGTCCAGCAAGGCGCCGACCTCGGCCTGGAAAAGTCGATAGTCTGCCTGCATCGCCGCGACGCCGGGCAACGGAGCCGCATTGTGGGGCCGGTGTTCGGACAGCCAATTGCGGACGCAACGGATGGCCTGGTCCGGATCGTTGCGATGGACCTCGATATCCTGACCGCTGATATCGGACAGCACCGCATCATAGCGGTGCGGTTCGGCTTCGAGGATCAGGGCGCGCTTGCGGCGATGGCGACCCTCGCCAAGCAGGCGGGCGCCGAGGTGCAATCCAAGTTCCATCGGCATGTTGAAGCGAGGGATGCCGGCGGCGTCGACCTCGATCCGAGAGAGGTCGTGAATGCCCCAGTCGCACTCCCCGATCATGGTCGCGATTTTGCCGACCCGCATTTCGGCACCGTCGGTGGCGTCGAGCGCGCATCTTGGGTGGTAGCCCGACGAGATGATGGTGAAGACCATCGCACGCAGTAGCGGCTTGAAGCCGTCGTCAAACGGGCAGTTGATGAATACGGCCTTGGCGGCGGATGGTTTAGGCGTGCGCCGGTTCGCCACGCGTCTGCTCGGACTTGGTCCGCAACGCGTCCCGGATGGCCTTGGCGGTCGCGGAGCGCTTGCCGCTTATCGGCGCGATCTTGATCCCGCGATACACGACGGTGCGCTCGGACCTGTCCGAGTCGCGCGATAGTTCCGCCTTTTTCGCCTGCGTCGTCATGCTGGGACGATGCGCCCAGGAGCATGAAAAATCAATCGCCCGCTGGTGACGCCAGGCCCCGATGCAGCGCGGTCTACGCGGGGGAGAGCAGTGCTCCGGCCTACACTGTCGCAGGAACGGATAGAGAAGGATAGGAGAACTTGGGTGCACCAACCGTGCACCGCGCATCTCCTAAGGGGTTGATATATAATCTAAATCACTACAATCCATCATGGGTGCGGCGGACAGGCGGCGGTGCTCCTTCAGGGAATCCACGAGCGGGCTCATGGCGCGCACATAGTCCGAACGGGGTGAAAAATCACGCCTCGACCCGTCGCCGGCTCAGTAGGCGAAGTCGCGATACACCCGGCTGACGTCGCCCTTCCACTCACCGTGATACAGGTCCAGCAGCCTCTCGGCCGGGGTCACGCCACTGTCGGCGATGTCTTCCAGCTCGGCCAGATAGCCGCGCTCGTCGACCATGCCGCCGCTGAAGCGCGCCCGGTTCTTCAGTCCCTGCCGGGCGATGGCGACCATATCGACGGCAACGTCTCGCACCGACCGCCCCGCCACCTCGGCCCTCAGGCCCAGCCGGGTCACGTCGCGCCGCAGCCGCTCGTGATCGGCGATGTCCCAGTCCTTGCACAGGTCCCAGGCGGCGGCGAGCGACGGCGCGTCGTAGAAGATGCCGGTCCACAGGGCGGGCAGGGCGCAGATGCGGCTCCACGGCCCGCCGTCGGCACCGCGCATCTCCAGATACTGTTTCAGCCGCACCTCCGGGAACAGGGTCGTCAGATGGTCGGCCCAGTCCTTCATCGTCGGCCGTTCGCCGGGCAGGGCGGGCAGGCGACCCTCGAGGAAGTCGCGGAACGACTGGCCCGAGGCGTCGATGTAGCGGTCGCCGCGCTTGGCGAAATACATCGGCACGTCCAGCGCATAGTTGACGTAGGTCTCGAACCCGAACCCGTCCTCGAACACGAACCCCAGCATGCCGGTCCGGTCCGGATCAGTGTCGGTCCAGACGTTGGCGCGCGCCGACAGGAAGCCGTTCGTTCGCCCCTCTGTGAAGGGTGAACAGGCGAACAGGGCCGTGGCGATGGGCTGGAGCGCCAGTGAGGTCCGGAACTTGGCCACCATGTCGGCCTCGGTGTCGAAATCCAGGTTGGCCTGGATGGTGCAGGTGCGCAGCATCATGTCCAGGCCCAGCCCGCCGACCCTGGGCATATAGGACCGCATGATGTCGTAGCGGCCCTTGGGCATGACCGGAACGTCCTCGCGCGCCCACATCGGATCGAACCCCACGCCAAGAAAGCCGAGGTTCAGTTCGTCGGCCACCATCTTGACCTCGACCAGGTGCTGGCCGGTCTCCGAACAGATGTCGTGGATGTCCTTCAGCGGCGCGCCGGACAGCTCGAACTGACCCCCGGGCTCCAGGCTGATGGAGGCGGTGAACCCCTCCGAGTTCTTGCGCTCCAGGGCGATGATGTGGCCCGCCTCCTCCACGGGCGACCAGCCGAACCGCTGCAGGCCCGTCAGCATGGCGTGGATGCCGTTCGGATCGGCATAGGCCGGACGCCGCAGGGTCGATTTGTCGAAGCCGAACTTCTCGTGCTCGGCCCCGACGCGCCATTGATCCTTGGGTTTCATCCCCTTCGACAGGGCCCCCACCAGATCATCGAACGTCAGCGGCGCGGTCTCGGTCATGGGAAGCCTTGCGGGTGTCGCGGCTAGATGGGCGGGAATGGAGTGGGCGGCAAGAGGGCAGGGTCGTGGCCTACCGCTCGCGCCGCGGGCGCTCGCTGCTTGAGGCCCTACCGCTCCCAATCCCCCACGGCCGCCTGCCACAGGGTAAGGGCGGCGATGGCGGCCGTGTCGGCCCTCAGAATGCGCGGCCCCAGCGACACGGCGGTGGTGAACGGCAGGGCCCTCAGCCGTTCGCGCTCCTCGGGCGAAAACCCGCCTTCCGGCCCGATCAGAATGGCCCACGGCCCGGCCACGGTGACGGCGGTCGCGACCGGAGCCCCCCCCGTCTCGTCACAGAACATCAGCCTCCGCCCGGCCTCCCAGCCGTCCAGCATGGCCGTCAGCTTCTCCGGATCGTCGACGACGGGCACGTCCAGCCGCCCGGTCTGCTCGGCAGCCTCGATGGCGATGGCGTCGAGGCGATCCAGCCGGACGTGCTCCACATTGGTCCGCTGCGTGACGACCAGCCGCACCCGTTTCGCGCCCAGCTCGGCCGCCTTCTCCACGATCGTCTCGACCCGCGCCTTCTTCACCACCGCGACGATCAGTTCCAGATCGGGGCCGAACGTCTGGGGCCGCACCGGCTCCTCGGCCCGCAGCACCACGCCCTTCTTCAGCACCTCGGCGATGACGCAGCGCCATTCGCCATCGGTGCCGTTGAACACCAGCAGCGCATCGCCCGCCTTCAGCCGCATGACCTGGGTCAGATAGCGCGACTGATCCAGCGTCGGCGCGAGCGCCGCGCCGGCCGACAGCGGTTGGGGGACGTGGAGGCGGATCATCGGGCGTAGTGATAGCGGCACTGGGCGATCAGCAGATTGTCATCTAAGACGCGATAGATCAGCCGGTGCTCCTGATCGATCCGGCGCGACCACCACCCGGCGAACTCGCCCTTGAGCGGCTCCGGCTTGCCCGTTCCGGTGAAGGGCGTCCGCTGGCATTCGCGGATCAAGCCGTTGAGCTTTTTCAGCAGCTTTCGGTCTTGCGTCTGCCAATGAAGATAGTCTTCCCAGCCGTAAGCCTGGAAGGTGATCTTCATTCGATCAGGTCTCGGGCCTGTCCCTTTCCGGCGTCCAACTCAGCAATCGCTTCGCGCAGGCGAGCGGCATTGGCCGGGCTGCGGAGGAGATACTCCGTCTCCTGCCAGGAAGCGAAGTCCTCGAGCGACATCAGCACGGCGGCGGGCTTGCCCCCCTCCCGCGTGATGATCGTGTAGTCATGGTCCGCCGTCACCCGGTCCACAGCGGCGGCCAGGTTCTTGCGCAGTTCGCTGATCGACATCGCGTTCATGGCGGCTATGTACGCGATTGCGTACAAAACATCAACGGTTCCTACAGCGACCGCGCGATCAGCAGCTTCATGATCTCGTTGGTCCCGCCATAGATGCGCTGGACGCGGGCGTCCTTGTACAGCTGGGCGATCGGATATTCGTTCATGTAACCGTAGCCGCCGTGCAGCTGCAGCATCTCGTCGATGGTCTCGCCCTGGATGTCGGTGACCCAGTATTTGGCCATCGAGGCTGTCACCGCGTCCAGCTGCCCCTTCAGGTGAAGGCCGATGCAATGGTCGACGAAGACGCGGGCGACGGTCAGCTTGGTCTTGACCTCGGCCAGCTTGAACTGGGTGTTCTGGAAGTCGAGGATCCGCTTGCCGAAGGCCTTGCGTCCCTTGACGTATTCCAGGGTCTCGTGAAGGCCGCGCTCGGCCGCGGCCACGCCCTGGACGGCGATGTTCAGACGCTCCTGCGGCAGTTGCTGCATCAGCTGGATGAAGCCCAGGCCTTCGCCGCCGCCGATGATGTTCTCGCCCGGCACCTTCACGTCGTTGAAGAAGAGCTCGGAGGTGTCGTTGCCCTCCATCCCGATCTTGTGCAGGTTCCGCCCGCGCTCGAAGCCTTCCGCTCCATCGGTCTCGACCACGATCAGGCTGGTGCCCTTCGCCCCCTCGGCCGGGTCGGTCTTGGCCACCACGATGATGAAGTTGGCCAGCTGTCCGTTGGTGATGAACGTCTTCGAACCATTCAGAACATACCCGTTGCCCTGTTTGATGGCGGTGGTCTTGATCCCTTGCAGGTCACTGCCCGCGCCCGGCTCGGTCATGGCGATGGCGCCGACCAGTTCGCCGGTCAGCAGGCGGGGCAGCCAGCGCTGCTTCTGCTCCTCGGTGCCATAGTGCCAGATGTAGGGGGCGACGATGGCGTTGTGCAGGCTGATCCCGAAATGGTCCGCGCCCTTCCAGCCCAGCTGACGCATCAAGACGACCTCGTGGCGATAGTCCCCGCCCATGCCGCCGTCTTCCTCGGGCATGGACAGACCCATCAGTCCCGCCTCGCCGGCCTTGGTCCACAGGTCGCGCGGCACCGAGGAGTTGGCGATCCACGACTGCACGGCCTCGGGCGGCGCGTGCTCGTCGATCCATTTTCCGACGGAGTCGGAAAACAGGACGATCTCCTCGTCCTGCATGAAGTCGGGTTCGGGAACGGACAGGGGGTTCATGGGCTTCGCTCGATCATCTCCCTCCCCCCGAGGGGGAGGGTGGCCGCGCAGCGGCCGGGTGGGGGCGGCAGGGTGAAGCGGACGACGGCCGTGGGAATCAGCCTGGCCGTCCCCACCCGGTCTCCGCTTCGCTTCGACCACCCTCCCCCGAGGGGGAGGGAGAGGTCAGGGGGTCGTCAGAACGCCTCGGCCGGCATGGCCATCAGGACGTCCGCGCCGGTCTTCATCTTGACCAGGTGCCCGTGCGTATCGGGCAGGATGCGCTCCAGGAAATACCGGCCGGTCTGCAGCTTGGCGACATAGAAGGGATCGTCCGACCCGGCGTCGATCTTCGCCTGCGCCGCCTTGGCCATCTGGGCCCAGAGGTAGGCCAGGGCCGTCAGGCCGAACAGGTGCAGATAGTCGGTCGAGGCTGCGGCGGCGTTGTCGGGGTTCTGCATGCCGTTCTGCATCAGCCACATCGTGCCTTCCTGCAGCTTCTTCTTGGCGTCGGCCAGGCCCTCGACATAGGGCTTGATCGGGCCTTCCGCGCCGTTCTCGGCCACGAAGGCGTCGATGTCGGCGAACCAGCTCATGATCGCCCGGCCGCCGTTCCCCGGCAGCTTGCGCCCCACCAGATCCAGCGCCTGGATGCCGTTGGTGCCCTCGTAGATCATGGTGATCCGCGCATCGCGCAAATACTGCGACGCCTGGAAATGCTCGGTGTAGCCCGACCCGCCGTGGACCTGCATGGCCAGGGACGCGACGTGGAAGCCCTTGTCGGTCAGATAGGCCTTCAGCACGGGCGTCAGCAGGCCCATGTAATCCTTGGCCTTCTGGGCCGTGGCCTCGTCGTCCGACTTCTCCAGGTCGGCCTGCAGCGCGGTCCACAGGATGAAGGCCTGTCCCCCTTCGACGAAGGCGCGGGCCTCCAGCAGCATCCGGCGCACGTCGGGGTGGACCAGGATCGAATCCGCCGGGCCGTCGGGGTTCTTGGGTCCGGTCAGGCTGCGGCCCTGCAGGCGGTCGTTGGCGAACTCGACGGCGGCCTGATAGGCGGCCGAGCCGATGGCCAGGCCCTGCAGTCCGGTGCCGAGGCGGGCCTCGTTCATGACCACGAACATGTTGTTCATGCCCCGGCCTTCCTCGCCGATCAGCCAGCCCTTTGCGCCCTCGTACTGCATCACGGCCGTGGCGTTGCCGTGGATGCCCATCTTGTGCTCCAGCCCGGTGCATTCCAGCGTGTTGCGCTCGCCCAGCGAGCCGTCCTCGTTGACCAGGTATTTGGGCACCAGGAACAGCGACAGGCCCTTGATGCCCGGCACCGCGCCCTCGACGCGCGCCAGCACGGTGTGGATGATGTTCTCGGAGAAGTCGTGCTCGCCGGCCGAGATCCAGATCTTCTGGCCGGTGATGGAATAGCTGCCGTCGCCGTTCGGCACGGCCTTGGTGCGGACCATGCCCAGGTCGGTGCCGCACTGGGGCTCGGTCAGGTTCATGGTGCCCGACCATTCACCCGTCGCCATCCTGGGCAGGTATTTGGCTTTCAGCTCCTCCGACGCGTTGGCGTGGATGCCCGCATAGGCCCCCGCCGTCAGGCCCGGATACATCGAGAACGCCGCCGAGGCGCCCGCCGTGAACTGCCCGAAGGCCGAGCCGACGATCGAGGGCATGCCCTGGCCGCCATAGGCCGGGTCGGCGGTCAGGGCGGGCCAGCCGGCCTCGACCATCGCCTGATAGGCCTCCTTCCAGCCCTTGGGCCCTGTGACCACCCCGCCCTCGGACCAGTGGCAGCCTTCCTTGTCGCCCGAATGGTTGATCGGGGCGATGACTTCCTCGGCGAACTTGGCGCCCTCCTCCAGGATCTGCTGGACGAGGTCGGACGACACGTCGGTGAAGCCCGGCTGGTTCGTATAGCGATCGATCTCCAGCACTTCGTTCAGAATGAAGGTCAGGTCGCGGACGGGCGCCTTGTAGGCCATGGGGTCAGGCTCTCAGCTTGAACGGATGATGATGGTGTTGGTCCAGGCGTTCGCGCAGCACCGAGGCGTATTCCTCGGCGCCGGGCAGCAGGTCGGGCCGCTGTTCGGACAGGCGCGCCTCCATGGCGGAGCAGGCCTCCTCGGCCATCTCGATGGCGGCGTCCAGGTCTTCGCGCTGCTGCTTCAGGGCCTCGATCTGGGCGCGGTGACGCCGCAGGGCGATGGCCATCTGATGGGTGTTGCCGTCGTTGCGGTCATACAGATCCAGCATCTCCTGGATCTCGGTAAGGGTGAAGCCGATGCGCCGGCCGCGCAGGATCAGCTTCAGCCGCGCCCGGTCGCGCGCGTCATAGACCCGCGTCTGGCCCTTGCGCGCGGGGGTCAGCAGCCCCTTGTCCTCATAGAATCTGAGGGCGCGCGCCGTCGCCCCGAACTCGCGGCAGAGCTGGCGGATCGAATAGGTGCGATGATCGTCGGCGGTCGCCATGACTCCTCATAACTTGACGCGGACGTAAAGGGAAGCTTTCAGCGCATCCTGGTCTTGAAGGGCCTCTCGGCAAAGCCGATAGGCGGGGCATGTCCCGCAAGCACGTCAACAAGGGCCTGGCCCCGAAGAAGGGCGACCTGCCGCAAAAGGTCTGCGTCGTCTGCGACCGGCCCTTCGCCTGGCGTGCCAGATGGGCCCGCGACTGGGACGCCATCACCACCTGCTCGGATCGGTGCAAGGGTCTGCGCCGTCGTCAGGCCTCGACGGCGGAACCTTCGGCGTGACAGGCTCGTTGCCGGACCATCGTCCGACGGATTCACGCCTGTGACCCTTTTTTCCCGCCGCCCCCGCATGATCGCCGTCGCTGCCGCGACCGGCGTCGCCGCCCTGGCCCTGGCGGGATGGAGTTTCGCGCCCCGCACCGACGCCGAGGGCCGTTCGCTCGGCCCGCGCATGGCCATCCGCCTGGTCGCGCCGAAGGAGCCCGAGATCACCCCGGGCGAGGTGCTGGAGGTCGGCACCCTGAACGACGGCTTCGACCGCGCCGTTCTGGATCGCGCGCCCGAGATCGACGACCCGACCTGGACGCCGCCGGACGCCTATGCCGGGCCTGACGACGGGTTCGGCGCGCTTCCGCGCATGCCGATGCCGCGCCCGGTCGCCATGGAGGATTTTCCTCCGCCGGCCCCTCCGCCGCCGTCCGGGCGCGATCCCCTGCGCGACGGGTCGCGCTGGTTCGGCCTGGACCGGATGCGCGACGCCATGGCCGACACCCGGGCCGATCGCCGCCAGCGCCGCGCCGAACGCGACGCCATGATCGCCCGGCGCGATTATGACGATCGCCCGCCCTGGGTCGATCGTCCCCCGCCGCGCGATCGCCATGACGACCGGCCCCGCTATGAAGAGCGTCCGCGTTACGACGAGCGGGACGAACCTGCGTCGCCGCCCTCGTCCGGCCCGCGCCCCTACTATTCCTCGGACGATCGCTACGGGCCTGAATAAGTCACAAGAATTACAGCGGGGTAATGCTGTCTTCGATTTAATCCACCTGTCCCGCTTGTAACTGGAGAAGACCGCGTCGCCTCGCCACACCTCGTTTCACAACGAGGGGAACCCCAGGCGATGACCAAGTCCATTCTGCTGGCCACCACGGCCATGATCTTCGGCGCGTCGGGGGCCTTGGCCCAGACCACGCCCGCTCCCGCGTCGCCGGACGCCTCTCCGCCCCAGTCTGCGGCCCAGACGCCCGTCCCGACCGGCCCGACGACCCAGACCCCCCTGATCGACGCCAGCCAGCAGGGCGTCCTGGTCTTCACCCCCGATTTCTTCGCCGACCAGCGGCCGAACACGGCGCTGGACATGGTGGGTCGCATCCCCGGCTTCTCGGTTCAGGACGGCGACGGCTCGCGCGGCTTCGAGGGCGCGGTCGGCAACATCCTGATCAACGGCTCGCGCCCGGCGTCCAAGAACGACACCGGGTCTTCCGTCCTGTCGCGCACCCTGGTCCCCCAGGTCGAGCGTATCGAGCTGATCCGGGGCGGGGCCCCCGGCATCGACATGCAGGGCTATTCCGTCGTGGTGAACGTCATCACCCGCACCCAGGCCTCGACCGAGCAGATCCTGACGGCCCAGGGCTTCTTCTTCGAGGGCGGCACGGACCGGGCCGCGGGCACCTATCAGTTCACCCGCCGCGAGGGCGAGCGCGTGTGGGGCTTCACCCTCTCGGACGGCGTCGCCATCAACGATTCCAACGGCGTGGGCCGGGTCGTCCGCCGCGACGCCAACGGCGTCGTCACCCGCGACGAGGGGTATTACGACGACCAGACCGGCGGGGGCCAGTCGATCCGCGGTAACTTCGCCGACGCCTTCCTGGGCGGCAAGATCGACCTGACCGCCCGCCTGGGCCAGAACGACTACAGCCAGTTCAGCCTTCAGGACGGGCCCGGCGTCCTGCGCGACAGCCGCTTTTCCGATGAGGGCACCAGCGGCGAGGTCGGCGCGGTCTTCACCCGCCCCGTGGGCACCGGCCTGACGTCGGAGACCCGCTTCATCCGCGAGTGGAACGATTTCGAGAACGCCTCGACCTTCGTCACCACGACCAACGGCACGGCGGGCCCGCTGCAGCGTTTCGCCTCCGAGGGCGAGGCCTCCGAGACCATCCTGCGCTCGCTGCTGCGCTGGGAGCGGTCGTCCTCGGTCACGCTCGAGGCCGGCGGCGAGGTCGCCTACAACATGCTGGAGATCGCCCAGCAACTGACCGACGGCGGCGTGGCCATCCCCCTGCCCAGCGACCAGATCAAGGTCGAGGAGACGCGAGGCGAGATCTTCGGCAAGGCGACCTGGCGCGTCCGCCCCAATCTGACCGTCGAGGGCGGCCTGCGCCTTGAGGCGTCGACCATCAGCCAGTCCGGCGACGCCGATCAGGAAAACAGCTTCTACTTCGCCAAGCCCCGCCTCCAGCTCACCTGGACCCCCCGGCCCCAGAACCAGCTCCGCCTTCGTTTCGAGCGCGAGCTGGGGCAGCTGGATTTCGGTGATTTCGCCGCCGGCGCCGACCTCGAGGACGAACAGTTGTTCGGCGGCAATGTCGACCTCGAGCCCGAGGAACGGTGGATCACCGAACTGACCTATGAGCGCCGCTTCCTGGGCGATGGCATCGTCTCCATCGGCTACCGCCATGACGAGATCATCGGCGTGATCGACCGCCTGCCCTTGCCGCGCGGCCTGTCGGCGGTCGGCAACATCGGCGACGGCACCCTGGATCAGCTGGCGGTCAACGTCGTCCTGCCGCTGGACGGGGTCGGTTTCTCCGGGGGCGAGTTCCGCTTCCGCAACACCTGGAACGACACCTCGGTAACCGATCCGACGACGGGTCGGGACCGTCCGATATCGGGTGTGCGCCCGTCCCAGCCGGCCTTCACCATCGCCCAGGACATCACCAGCTGGCGGATCAACTGGGCCGTGACCTATCTGGAGAGCCTGCGCCAGTTCAACTATGGCCCGGACCAGATCTCGGGCTTCTCCGGCAGCGACTATTTCGAGGCCAACATCGAATACAAGCCCACGCCGACCCTGGCCATCCGCGCCCAGGTCAACGTCTGGAACGATTTCCAGGCCGAACGCACGGTGTTCGCGGACCGCTCGACCGCCCGGCCGGTCGCCTTCACCGAACTACGCCCGACCGATCCCCGCACCTTCTGGCAGATCCGGCTGCGCAAGACCTTCTGACGCCGCGTCTCACCCCCGCGACAGCAGAAAGGCCCGGCGGATCGCTCCGCCGGGCCTTCTTTGTCTTCGCCGAGGCGTCGGGTCAGTGGACGCCCGCCATCCCCTTCTTGAGGACCGGCGACAGCACCAGCAGGACCACGCCGGTGCCGACCCCGATCCAGCCGATGGTGCCGAAGATCGAGCCATAGGTCTCCAGCGCCAGGGCCGGATTGGTCACCACGCCCGCGACGGTGTCGGTCGCCGTCGCCTTGGCGATCTGTCCGGCCACGATATGCGCCACCGAGCTGGACAGGAACCAGACCCCCATCATCAGCCCGACGACCCGGTCGACCGACAGCTTGGTGATCATCGACAGGCCCACGGGCGACAGGCACAGCTCACCGATCGTGTGCAGCAGATAGGTCAGGAACAGGAACAGCAGCGGCACCCGGAAGTCGACGCCGGCCTGGGTCGCCGCCGCCCACGACAGCAACAGGAAGCCCGCGCCGACGAAGGCCAGTCCGAACGAGAACTTGACCGGGGTCGAGGGCTCGATCCTGCGCTTGGCCATCCACACCCACAGGGCCGCCATCACGGGGCCCAGCACGACGATGATGCCGGGGTTGAAGAACTGGGTCTGACCCACGTTCAGCCAGCTGGGCATGGCCGTCGACTGGTCCGCGAACAGGGTCAGGGACGACCCGGCCTGTTCGAACAGGGCCCAGAACAGCACCGAGAAGAAGATCAGCACCTGGGCCACCAGCATCCGGGTGCGCTCGGCCCCCTCCAGCTTGATCAGGGTATAGCCCACGACCGCCGCGAAGATCACGCCCGCCAGGATCGGCAGGGAGGCCTCGATGAGGGCGTGGCGCTGCATCAGCAGCCACACGGGCAGGACGGCGATCAGGCCGCCGATCCAGAAGATCGCCTCGAACGGCAGGCCCAGGAACGAGCGCCGGGCCAGCAGTTCCGGCCTGGGCGGCGCGCCCCGGCCTTCCAGCCAGCTCTGGCCCAGGATGAAGGTCAACAGGCCCAGCAGCATGCCGATGCCCGCCAGGCCGAAGCCGTAGGCCCAGCCGTAGGCGATGCCCAGCCACGAGCACAGCAGGGTGGCCAGGACGGCTCCCAGGTTGATGCCGACGTAGAAGATGGTGAAGCCGCCGTCCCGACGCGGGTCGTTCTCGTCGTACAGGTGGCCGACGACGGTCGAAATGTTGGCCTTCAGAAAGCCGACGCCGACGATGATCAGCGACAGGGCCAGGAACAGCACCGGCTCCGCCGACAGGTCGCGCTGGATTCGCGTCGTATAGCCGTCCGCCGCGACGGTCAGCGGAAAGCCCGCCGCCGTGGCGATCTGGCCGCCGGAGCCGGCGGGCTGCCCGCCGATGTCGACGACATTGACGCCTTCCGGCGAGATGGAAATGGGCACCCGGCCACCGTCCGTGACGGCGTAGAGCTGGCGATCGGTGTCGCGGCCCTCGACCTCGATGGCGTATTCGGTGCCGCCGACAGTCAGGAACTCACGCCCCCCATTGCCCTCGAAGGCCATGGTGAAGTGTCCCGCGACCAGCAGGACCGCCCCGATGATCACGGCCTTCCTCGATCCCAGGTATTTGTCGGCCAGTAGCCCGCCGACCACCGGCATCAGGTAAACGAGGGCGGCATAGGCGGCATAGATGCCCTGCGCCTCGGCCGGTCCGAACAGGAAATGCTGCGTCAGATACAGGACCAGCAGCGCCCGCATCCCGTAGTAGGAGAACCGCTCCCACATCTCGGTCAGGAACAGGATCACCAGCCCGCGCGGGTGTCCCAGAAACGTCTTGCGGGGCGCCATGGCGCCTCCCCCGTCCGTCGCACTCAACGGCTCACTCCCTCAGTCCGCGCCGGATCGGCGCCCAATCGGCGGCATAAGCAGCACGGCGGGCAAGGCCCGACAAGTCTTATGGTAATCGAACCGTCACGGAGCGGCGGTGAACGCCCGCTGAACCGGCGGCCTGGTCATTGGGGTTGGCGGTAACATCTCAACCCACGCCGTCATCCTCGGACTTGATCCGAGGATCGGACGTCGGACGCGCGCGCTCGGTGAGATGAGGCGCGATCGTGGGATCATGTCCTCTTTCGCGCCGCGGATATTCCGATCCTCGGATCAAGTCCGAGGATGACGGGGAGAGGCGGATAGGGGTGAGGCCAACGCCGGCTAGACTGCTCCCGCCTCGTGCGCCAGCAGCCACCGCTTGCGCTCCAGCCCCCCGGCATAGCCGGTCAGGGTGCCGTTGGCCCCGATCACCCGGTGGCAGGGCACGATCACCCCCACCGGGTTCGATCCATTGGCCAGGCCCACCGCGCGCACCGCGCTCGGCCGGCCGATCGCGGCGGCCAGCTGGCCATAGCTGCGCGTCTCTCCGGCCGGAATGGCCCTCAACGCCGCCCACACCTCGGCCTGGAACGCCGTGCCCGCCGTCTTGACCCTCAGCCCCTCCAGCGCCCGCACGTCCCCGGCGAAATAGGCCGCCAGCGCCTGCCGCACCGCCTCGGGGGCCTGTCCCGGCGTCAGCGTCGCCCCTGGCGCGTGCCGCGCCAGCAGCCGCATCATCCGGGGCTCATAGTCGGCGAAATCCAGCGCCCGCACGGCGCCCTCGCCGTCCGTCACCACCAGCATCTCGCCGACCGGGGTCTCGATCCGGTCCAGCCTCAGGACCTCACGCCGCGCGTCGGTCATTCGTCTTCTCCATCTCCAGAATGTCGTCCGCCGCTATCCCCGCCATCCGCAGGTGCAGCGCCCCATAGGCCCGCCACGGCCGCCACCGTTCCGCCCTTACGACCAGGGCCGCGTCGTCCAGCCGGTCGCTGGGGGCGTCCTCGCCCGTATCGATCCACTGCCCCGGCAGCCTCAGTCCCGGCCGCGCCTCGACCAGCGGCCTCAGGGCCGGATCGTCCGACAGGTCGCGCGCGATCGCCTCGGGGTCCGCCGACAGGTCGAACACCCGCCGCACCCGCGCCAGCACGCCCGGCAGGGCCCTCAGGTCGTCGGCCTCGATGCACAGGTTCAGCCGCCCCGACGCCCCGGGCGTCGCCGTGACGAACCCCTCGGCCCCGTCCACCGCGCGCGCCAGATCGTGCCGCCAGATTCGGCCTCCGTCCCTGTCATCCCGGACCTGATCCGGGAAGGTCAGCGCGGCGAACATCGTGTCCCAGTCATAGGGCGGCCGATACGACAGCCCCAGCCGCACGCCGCCATTTCCCGGGCCATCCCCGACCCGCTCGGCCCGCCGACGCAGCGCCGAGGGCGGCCGCCCGTACAGGGTCTGAAACGTCTCGTTGAAGCGTCGGACCGAGCCGAACCCGGCCGCCAGCGCCACCTCGGCCATCGACAGGTCGCTCTCCTGGATCAGGGCCTTGGCCAGCAGCACGCGCCGCGTCTGGGCCACGCTGACCGGCGCGGCCCCCAGATGCTGGCGAAACAGCCGCCTCAGCTGCCGCTCCCCGACCCCCAGCCGCCCGGCCAGGGCCTCGACGTCGTTCTGGTCCAGCGCCCCCTGTTCGATCAGGGACAGGGCCCGGCTCACGGTGTTCGACGTGCCGCGCCAGGCCCCCATATCCGGGGCCGTCTCCGGGCGACAGCGCAGGCAGGCGCGGAACCCGGCCTCCTCGGCCGCCGCCGCGCTGACCACGAAGATCATGTTCTCGCGCCGGGGCGTGCGCGCCGGACAGACCGGCCGGCAATAGATGCCCGTCGTCTTCACGCAGCCGAAGAACCGCCCGTCGAACCGCGCGTCGCGTGTCAGCACGGCGCGATAGCAGGCTTCCTGATCCAGGGTGGCGGCGGAGGTTTCCATGGCTCGAGGATGGACCCGCCCGCCCCGCCTGTCTCGCGGTTTTCGGACATGGCCGTCAGGGACGCACAGCCCGCCAGGCATTGGCGAAGATCGAATAGACCATGGACACCGCGCCGATCGCCGCGACCCAGGTGAACACCACCGACAGCGTCAGGGCGATGCCCGCCACGTCGCGCGGCCCGTCGCCCAGGGTGCGCATCCGGTCGATGTTCAGCAGCGCCCAGTCCCCCACGACCCGCCCCGTCTCGTCGTCCGCGCTCAGGGTGAACCAGTGCCCGGCCTGGAAGATGGTCCAGGTCAGCCACAGCCCCGCCACCGCGATGCCGATCCGCATCAGCGCCCTGATCCGCGGCGCCCCGGGGTTGGTCAGCTTGAACAGTTCCTCGCCCATCTGCGCCAGGGCATAGAACAGGATCGGCGCGAACAGGACGCCCCAGATCGGGGCGGGCGTGATCGTCGCCGTCTCCCCGCCCAGCGTCAGGGCCTGCAGCCCGGGAAAGTTCAGCAGCCCCAGCCACCATCCGACGAACAGCCCCAGTCCCACCAGGGCAAAGACCGACTCGCCCGCCGGGCTGGGTCCGGACACGCGCACGGGCCGGAGCGCGGGCCCCCTCGTCTTGACCGCCTCCCCCGCCGTCGCGCCCCAGGTCATGGGATCCGACAGGCCGAACGCCGACAGGTCCTTGGCCCGCCACTCGGTCATCCAGCGCGGCCGGATGCGGTAATGCTCCATGATCGCCCCGGCCAGCGTCAGGGCCCCGATCAGGGTCAGCCCAGAGCCGAAGAAGCTGTGGAACGCCTGGCCGATCGCCTGTCCCGCGTCGCGGGGCCCGCTGATCAGGGTGATGAACAGCGAGATGGCGTGGATGGCCAGCAGCACCAGCGCCCCCGCCTTCACCCCATACAGCCACCACGGAAACAGCTCGGGCCCGATCAGGCTATCGGGGCCGGGGCGATAGCGGGCGGCGACCACCAGCGGATGGCCGATCTCCTTCAGCACCGCCTCGACCTCGGCCTCGGTCGGTGCCCGGCCCAGCTCTTCCTCCCTGGCGTCCAGCCGCGACAGGATCAGCTCGCGCAGCTCGGCGGTGATGTCGTCGCGGGTTTCCGGCGATAGCTGGGCGGCCACGGCCTCCAGATAGCGATCGATGATGGCCTCGGACTTCGTCGTCATGACGCGCCCCCTCCTTGGAATTCGAATGTCAGAGAAGCCGGTCCAGCGAGCCGTTGATGGCCCGCCATTCGCCGGTCAGTCGGTTCAGAAGCGACACGCCCAGGGGCGACAGGACATAGAAGCGCTTCTTGCGCTTCTCCTCCTCGCGCCATTCGCTCAGCAGCAGGCCCTGGCTCTCCAGCCGGCGCAGCAGGGGATAGAGGGTCGATTCCTCCATCTCCAGCCCGTCCGCCGCCAGCGCCTGGCGCAGCGTATAGCCGTAGCGCTCGGTCCGCAGGCAGGCCAGCACCGCCAGCACCAGCGAGCCCCGCCGCAGTTCCAGCCGCATGGATTCGAAAAGCTCGTCGTCAGCGGACACGGGTCGCTCCAAGGCGTCACATAGTGTGTGACACACAGTGTATGCGACATACTGTGCGACCGAGTCAAGTGACCGCGTTCGTTGGGGTCAGTCGGTCAGATAGAACAGGGCCTCGACGGTGGTGCCCAGCGCCCGCGCCAGGGCTAGCGCCAGCAGGGTGGAGGGCACGAAGACGCCGTTCTCGACGGTATTGATCGTCTTTCTCGACACCCCGGCCCGCTCCGCCAGCTCGGCCTGGGTCAGCCCGGCGGCGGTGCGGATGTCCTTCAAACGCGACCCCAGCCGGGGGTCACCCATCCCTGCTGAACTCCCGGTCCAGCCAGACGAAGCGCAGCCCCGCCGTCGCTCCGGCCGCCGTCAGGCCATAGAGCACGCCATAGGTCGCCAGCTCCGGTCTCCACAGGCTCAGGCCGAAGACCATCGTCATCGCGCCCATCAGCACGAGGAAGGCGGCCGTCACCGCGCGCGAGCGCAGCAGCTGGGTCAGCTCGTCCTCGAGGAATTTCCGATGGGTGCGCGACTGGTGGTCCAGGCCCAGGGTCGTCAGGGCCACGACCCAGGCATAGAGCACTGGCAGGGGTGCCGCGATATAGTCGCCGAAGCTGCCGGTCCCCTCCAGGATGTCGGCGATCGCCCATGTCGCCTGCATCAGGAAGGCGATGTTCACCAGCGAGAATAGGGCCAGCAGCCGCACGCGCTGTCGCTGCATCCGGTCCCGCGTCAGGGCCTCGGTCTCGACGCGCCGACCAGGGCGGCACAGCCACGACAGGATAGCGCCGCACACCGCCATCCCGACGCCCAGCCCGGCCAGCACGCCCCACCCCGTCGCCGCGTCGCCCGTCCGCTCGGCCCCACCGGCGAAGCCCACGCCGGTCAGGACGCCGCCCAGACCCATCACTCCGATCGAGATCCAGAAGTTGCGCGCCTGCAGGCGAACTTCCCGCTCGATGTCCTTGTCGTCCGCCACACGCGCCTCCGGAACTCTATGTCACCTTGGGGTTACATATCACCTATGGGTTACATGCCGTCAAGCGGGGCATTGGCTTTTCCCGTCCGCCGGGTAGGGTGAAGCCTCGTTCCCGGGGGTTCCTGTTCTGATGTCGTCCGCCTTCGCCCGTTTCGCCGCGACCGGTCTCGTCGCGCTCGCCGCCCTGTCCGCCCCGCTGTCGGCCCAGACGGCCTCCTTGCCCCAGGCAGCGCCCGAACCGCTCATCGCCGGATCGACCTTCGACCCGGCCGTGCCGACCGTCCGCGCCGTCCTCGGTTACGACAGTGGCGACTTCGTCACCCGCCCGGCCGACGTGCGGACCTATTTCGAACGACTGCGCGCCCACGCGCCCGACCGCGTCGTCATCGGCGAATACGGCCGCACGCATGAGGGTCGCCCCTTGTGGTGGGCCGCCATCGGCACGCCCGCCAACATCGCCCGCATGGACCAGATCCAGGCCAACTCCCGGGCGCTCGCCGATCCGCGCGTGACGACGCCCGCCCAGGCGCAAGCCATCATCGCCGACCAGCCCGCCGTGGTCTGGATGGCCTATTCGGTCCATGGCGACGAGATCAGCCCCGCCGACGCCGCCATGGCTGCGGCCCATCACCTGCTCGCCTCGCGCGACCCGGCGGTCCAGGACTGGCTGTCGAAGACCCTCGTCATCATGGTCCCGACCCAGAACCCGGACGGCCGCGACCGCTTCACCGACAGCTTCTACGCCGGCTTCGGCACCCGTCCGAACCCCGATCCCCTGTCGGCCGAGCGCGACCAGCCCTGGCCCGGCGGCCGCTTCAACCACGACCTGTTCGACCTGAACCGCGACTGGTTCATCCAGACCCAGCCGGAAACCCAGGGCCACGCCCCCCTGGTCCTCGCCTGGCGGCCCCAGGTCCTGGTCGACAGCCACGAGATGGGCACCGACGAGACCTTCTTCTTCCCGCCCGAGGCCGAGCCCCTCAATCCGCTCCTGACGCCCGAGACGCTGGAGAGCCGCGAGATCATCGGCCGCAACACCGCCCGCCGCTTCGATCAGGCCGGCGTCGCCTATTTCAACCGCCAGACCTACGACGCCTTCTACCCCGGCTACGGCGACGGCTGGCCCGCCTATCTCGGCGCGGTGTCGATGACCTACGAACAGGGCTCCGCGCGCGGGCTCGCCGCCCGGCGCTCGTCCGGCGAGGTGCTGACCTATCGCGAGACGGTCCGGAACCACCTCATCGCCACCCTCTCGACCGTCGAGGCCGCCGCCGACAACCGCGAGCGGCTGTTGAGGAACGCCTATGCCTATGGCCAGGACGGCGTCTCCGGCGGCCGGGGCGCCTTCGTGCTCGCGCCCAATCCGGCCGATCCGACCACGGTCGACAAGCTGGCGGGCCTGCTGACCCGTTCGGGCGTCGAGGTCGGCCGCGCCGAGGCCGCCTTCACCGCCTGCGGCCAGAGCTATCCCGCCGGCTCCTACGTCGTGCCCCTGGCCCAGCCCCAGCGCCGCATGGCCGAGGTGCTGCTCAGCCAGTCGGTCCCGCTCGATCCCGCCTTCCTCGCCGAACAGGAGCGCCGCCGCGCCCGGGGCCTGGGCGACCAGATCTATGACGTCACCGCCTGGTCCATGCCGGTGATGTTCAACGTCCCCTTCGCCCGCTGCGCCTCCGCGCCATCGGTCTCGACCACCCCGGCCGGCTCCGCGCTCGTCCGCCCCGGCTCGGTCGCCGACGCCTCGGCCGCCTACGGCTATCTGGTCCAGCCCGGCGTCGCGGGGCTGAAGCTGATGAGCGCGGCGCTGCAACAGGGCGTGACCCTGCGTTCGCTCGATCGCGCCTTCGAGAAGGACGGCCGCCGCTGGCCCTCCGGCACCCTGCTGATCCCCCGCGCCGGCAATCCGGCCGACCTGACGCAGAGGCTCCAGACCCTGGCCACCCAGACCGGCGCCCGCGTCACCGGCATCGCCGACAGCTGGGTCTCCGACGGTCCCAGCTTCGGCTCGGACGGCGCGGTCCTGGTCCGCGCGCCCAACGTCGCCCTGGCCTGGGACGAGCCGACCAGCCCCACCGCCGCCGGCGCCACCCGCTATCTGCTGGAACGCGAGTTCGGCCTGCCGGTCACCGTGGTCCGCACCGCCAGCCTGTCGTCCGCCGATCTGTCCCGCTATCAGGTCCTGATCCTGCCCGAGGGCGGCAACTACGAGAGCGCGCTCGGCGCGGGCGGCCTCGCCAATCTGCGCGGCTGGGTCCAGCGTGGCGGCACCCTCATCACCCTGGGCCGCGCGAGCCGCCTGATGGCCGACGAGGACGCCGATCTTCTCGCCTCCCGCCGCCAGGACCCATCGTCGGAGGCCGAGGACGAAGCCGCCGACATCATCGCCGACGAGGCCCACTACGACAGCCTGATCGGCGTGGCCGAGCCCGGCCCCGCCAGCGTCGCCGGGGCGCTCGCCCTGGCCCGGGTCGACACCGAGCACTGGCTGGCGGCCGGCGTCGCCCCCAGCGTCAATGTGCTGGTCCAGGGCGCCGACATCTATGCCCCCCTGGGTCAGGGCCAGGGCGTCAACGTCGTCCGCTTCGCCGGTCCGGAGGATCTGGTCGTCTCGGGCCAGATGTGGGCCGAGAACCGCGCTCGCCTGGCCTTCAAGCCGGCCGTCATGGTCAACGGGCTCGGCCGCGGCCAGTTGATCGCCTTCACCCAGGACCCGACCGTGCGCGGCTATCTGGAGGGCCTCAAACCCCTCCTGATCAACGCCGTCTTCCTCGGCCCGGCGCGCAGTTCGCCGAGCTGGTAGGCGGTCCGCGTCTCCTCCCCATCGGCCGCTTGGCCGATGGGGAGGTGGCAGCGAGCCCTTCGCGAGCTGACGGAGGGGGCGAGGCGAAATCTCCGATGACGGCTGCCAGCCCCATCGCCAAGGTCGGAGTTGCCCCCTCCGTCACTTCGCTTAGCTCCGTGCCACCTCCCCATTCGCCAAGCGGCGAACGGGGAGGAGACCACCGGCGAAGGCAACCTTCGCCGTCGCACGCCGTTATCGATGCACAGGGCGACCCTTCGCCAGAAAGCATCTCCATGACATCGATCAAGACCTTCACGGCCCTCGCGGCCGGCACCCTCGTCATCGCCACGGCCGGCGCGACCCAGGCCCAGACCCCCTACAGCCAGTCGCAGCCCCAGCCCTACGGCCAGTCGCAAACCTCCGGTCAGGAGGTCTTCGGCCAGATCCTCCAGAACCTGTTCGGCGGTCAGACCACCGGCACGGTCGATGCCGAATGGAGCCGCGGCCGCCGCGCCCTCGGGGGCCAGCAGGCCACCTTCAACGCCCGCCTCGACGCCCAGGTCCGCTCCGGCGCGCTGCAATCCTGGTCCGCCGACCGCATCCGTACCGACTATGACGCCCTGGTCCGGCTCGAGGCCGACTACGCCCGCGACGGCCGCTTCACGACCCAGGAACGCCAGGACCTGACCGCCCGCTACGACGCCCTGACCCGCGCGCTGGACGACGGTGGCTACGGAGACGACATCGGCGGCTACCAGTCCGTCGCCGACGGCCGGGCCGAGTTCGAGCGCCGCATCGACGCCGCCGTCAGCGCCCGTCGCCTGTCGCGCACCGACGCCACCCGCCTGCGCGCCGACTACGCCGCCCTGATCCGCGTCGAGGCCGACTACCAGCGCGGCGGCCTGACACTCAGCGAGCGTCAGGACATCGAGACCCGGCTGGATGCGCTCGACGCCCGCGTCGGCGACGTCGGCTACGGCAACAATAACGGCGGCTGGCAGCAGTCCCCGCGCGACCGCCTCGCCGCCATCGAACGCGCCATCGCCTCGCTGAACCGCGACGCGCGCGCCGACCGCGTCCGCGTGCAGCTTGAGGACCTGACCCGTCTGGAAGCCGCCTATTCCCGCGCCAGCGCCTCCGCCGACGACCGCGCCTACCTCGACCGCCGCATCGGCGAGCTCGAGATCGAGGCCCGCGTCCGCCGCTGAGGAAACGGCGCCTCTCCCGGTGGGAGGGGCGCGCCTAGACCCTGACCGGCTGAGGTGGAATCGCTTCGCGATTCCGCTGATGCCGTGACTCAGGGTCCAGGATTTAGCGAGAGCATGATTCACGCTTTCGGCGGACCCACGAAGTGGGTCCACCTCAACCGATCATGCTCTAGCGACACAGCCGCCCGCTTTCGGCCTCCAGGTGCAGGTGGTCGTGGTGGGCGGCGTTGTAGTCGGGGCTCAGGGTGGTGCCGAACACCCGGCAGGCGTCGTCGCGGATGCGCCTGAGGAAACGCGCCTCAGGGTCGTCCCCGCGCCAGTCGCCCCGCACCGTGATCCGCCGCCCGTCCCGGAGGCGCACGCCGCTGAAATCCAGCGCCGCCGCCCGCGCGTGGGCGCTGACCCGGGCCGTCTCCCCTGAGTCGTTGCGCACGCCCCGGCAGGCATAGACCCCCATATGTTCCATGGCGACGACCTCCGAGCCGAGGATCTCCAGCGCGGCCGGCTCGACCGACTGCCGTCGCCACACGCTGACCGCCGCAGCGAGAGCACACGTCATGGTCACGTCCCCCGGCGTCATCCGCGCCACCGTGCCCAGATCGGGGCCCAGCACCCCCGCCGCCGTCAGGCCGCAGGTCGGCGAGTTCACCCGGTCGGGCGTGGGCGAGAAGGTCACCCGCGCCGCCGCCAGCTCCGCCTCGCACTGCGCCGCCGAGCCCGTCGCCTGCCTCAGTCGCCCCAGCGTCCCGCCGTCGATCGGCCGGTCGATCACGCCCGTCCCCGGCGCGACATAGACGCTCGGCCCCGGCAGGGGGCCGGTCGGCGCGGTGGGATAGGGTCGCGCGCCCGGCGGCGGCAGGGTGTCGGGGATCAGCCGCCCGCACCCGGCGACCATCAGCACCGCCACCAGCGCCAGCCGCATCCCGCCTGAAAGCCGCATTGTCGAATCGCCTGTTCGTCGCCCCCTCCCTGCCTAGAGCAGGATCGGGCCGGATCGAAGGCCGGCGTCTGCTGCCACCTTCCTGTCAGCATCCCCGCGTGCGCCTGCGCGTTCACTGGCGTCTCTGTGTCGCGCGACCTACATTCCCGTTCATGAACCGTTCCTCCTCGCCCTCGTCCAAGGCCGCGCCGTCGAAGAAGCCGGTGCATGTGCCCAATCCCGGCGTCGCCGAGGCCCGGACCCCCTTCGTCCGCGACGGCGCGCCCCTGCCCGACGTCATGGCCAAGATGCCCATGTTCGCGCCGGTCACCGGCCCGCGCCTGACGCCGGAGGAGGCCCCCGGCAAGCCCGACGACTGGACCCCGCACCGCCCCTCGCGCGACGCCAAGACCAAGGGCGGGCGCTTCCGTCTGGTGACCGACTACACCCCCGCCGGCGACCAGCCCGCCGCCATCGCCGAGCTGGTGGCCCAGGCCGAGGCCGGCGACCGCGATCAGGTGCTGCTGGGCGTCACCGGCTCGGGCAAGACCTTCACCATGGCCAAGGTCATCGAACAGACCCAGCGCCCGGCCCTGATCCTGGCCCCCAACAAGACCCTCGCCGCCCAGCTGTATTCCGAGTTCAAGGGCTTCTTCCCCGACAACGCGGTCGAGTATTTCGTCAGCTACTACGACTACTACCAGCCCGAGGCCTACGTCCCGCGCACCGACACCTACATCGAGAAGGACAGCTCGATTAACGAGCAGATCGACCGCATGCGCCACTCGGCGACGCGGGCGATCCTGGAGCGCGACGACGTCATCGTCGTGGCCTCGGTCAGCTGCATCTACGGCATCGGCTCGGTCGAGACCTATACGGCCATGACCTTCGACCTGAAGGTCGGCGCCACCATCGACGAGGCGAAGCTGAGGGCCGACCTGATCGCGCTGCAATACAAGCGGAACGACGCCGCCTTCGAACGCGGCATGTTCCGAAAGCGCGGCGACACGATCGAGATCTTCCCCGTCCACCTGGAGGACCGCGCCTGGCGCGTCAGCCTGTTCGGCGACGAGATCGAGGCCATCGCCGAGTTCGACCCCCTGACCGGCAGGAAGACCGCCGACCTGACCGAGGTCACCGTCTACGCCGCCAGCCACTACGTCACCCCCCGCCCGACGCTCAACCAGGCCATCCACGGCATCAAGGCCGAGCTGAAGGAGACGCTCGACTGGATGGTCGAGAACGGCAAGCTGCTGGAGGCCCAGCGGCTGGAACAGCGCACCCGCTTCGATCTGGAGATGATGGAGGCGACCGGCTCCTGCGCCGGCATCGAGAACTATTCCCGCTGGCTGACCGGCCGCAGCCCGGGCGAGCCCCCGCCCACCTTCTTCGAATACATCCCCGACAACGCCCTGCTGTTCGTGGACGAGAGCCACGTCACCATCGGCCAGATCAACGGCATGTTCCGGGGCGACTACCGGCGCAAATCCACCCTGGCCGAATACGGCTTCCGCCTGCCGTCCTGCATCGACAACCGCCCGCTCAAGTTCGACGAGTGGGAGGCCATGCGCCCCCAGACGGTCCACGTCTCCGCCACCCCCGGCCCGTGGGAGATGGAGCGCGCCGGCGGCGTCTTCGTCGAACAGGTCATCCGCCCCACCGGCCTGATCGACCCGCCGGTCGAAATCCGCCCGGTCAGTGGCCAGACCCGCAACCAGGTCGACGACGTCATCGACGAAGTGAAGGCCACCGCCGCCGCCGGCTACCGCTCCCTGGTCACCACCCTGACCAAGAAGATGGCCGAGGACCTGACGGAGTACATGCACGAACAGGGCGTCCGGGTCCGCTACATGCACTCCGACGTCGACACGCTGGAGCGGATCGAGATCCTGCGCGACCTGCGCCTGGGCGCCTTCGACGTCCTGATCGGCATCAACCTGTTGCGCGAGGGGCTCGACATCCCCGAATGCGGCCTGGTCGCCATCCTCGACGCGGACAAGGAGGGCTTCCTCCGCTCCGAGACCTCGCTGATCCAGACCATCGGCCGCGCCGCCCGCAACGTCGACGGCCGCGTCATCCTCTATGCCGACCGCATGACCGGCTCGATGGAGCGCGCCATCGCCGAGACCAACCGCCGTCGCGAACGCCAGACCGCCTACAACCTCGAACACGGCATCACGCCCGAGAGCGTCAAGCGCGAGATCAAGGACATCCTCGACAGCCCCTACGAGAGCCGCGCCCTCGACAAGCTCACGGCCCCCGGCGTGAAGGAACAGGCCAAGCCCTTCACCGGCTCCAACTTCCAGGCCGCCTTGCGCGACCTGGAGGGCCGCATGCGCGAGGCGGCGTCGAACCTGGAGTTCGAGGAAGCCGCCCGCCTGCGCGACGAGATCAAGCGCATGAAGCTCATGGACCTGGAGTTCGCCAACGAGGTCCTGACCGGCGAAGGCGAGGCGGTCGACACCGCCGCGCCCAAGCGCTGGCGGGCGGAGGCCAATGCGGAGAAGGCGGAGCGGTTCAGGAAGGGGCGGCTCTAAGGGGGTTGAGTAGTGTGGCGGTGGACGGATTCGCTTTTTGAAGACGCAGATGGCGCTGATAAACTCATTGTCCGCTGCTAAGCCCCAGGATCAAACAAGCTAGACAAGAACGCGATATCAAGGGTCTAGTCCCGCATAGGACGAATCTGCGGGGCGGCGGGACATGACTGACGAACTCACTCCAATCGATCAGAAGACGGTGGAAGTTGGACTCGCGCCCCTCCTGTTAGACGACACCTCTCGACGGAAGGCCTACCGCGCAAGAAAGTCCGCCTTCAAAGAGCGGAAGAACCACCCAGCTGACGAGGCCGAGGTGGTGGCAGCCGGCTGGGAAGTTGTGCGGCGATCGAAACGAGTGCTTCTCTCTAGACGACGTAAACCGGTGGGGGAATATCTCGAAGACCGCTTTTGGTCTCTATGTCACGACATGGGATATCCAATTCTGAACGGCGAGCGCTTCAATATCGAGTTTCAGAGAGAGGATGGATCAAAGGGACGCAAACAAATCGATGTGTTTGCAAAAGATGCTGAGACGGTGATCGTTGCCGAGTGTAAAGCTAAGGATGTACGCGGGCGCCGAACACTCCAGAAAGATTTACACGAGACAGCCTCTCTTCAGAAGGGCATAGCGAATTCTATTCGCGAGCATTTCGGCGCCAGTTTTAATCCTAAGATACTGTGGCTCTATGTAACGCAGAACGTGATCTGGTCAGAACCAGACATAGAGCGCGCGGCAGCTTTTAACATACGAATCGTAACCGAGAATGAGCTTCAGTATTTTGAGGCATATATCGGCCACGTCGGTACGGCTGGTAAGTATCAGTTCTTGGCGGAGTTCCTGCAGGGCCAGGATATTGCGGGACTGTCCCACAAAAAGGTCCCGGCGACAAAAGGCCGATTTGGATCAGATGTCTTTTATTCTTTTACGATAACGGCTGGCCATCTGTTGAAGCTTGCGTTTGTAAATCATCACGCGCTGAATCATCCTGAGGGCCGACCGGCCTACCAACGCATGGTGGACAAGCGCAGGCTGCGCGGAATCGGTGAGTTTATCACAGGTGGAGGCTATTTTCCTACTAATATACTGGTAAACTTTACTACTCCTTGCACCTTTGAGCCCTTGTCAAAGACCGACAATACGGTCGACGGGATCAAATTTGGCCACCTTACCCTACCAAGTAAGTTCAAAAGCGCGTGGATTATAGACGGACAGCATAGGCTGTTTGGATTTACGAATTTGGACGAATCTTACCTTGAACGTCCGTTGTTTGTGGTCGCATTTGAGAAAATGGATGTTGCCCGAGAAGCGGACCTATTCATAACGATCAACCACAAACAGAAGAGCGTACCAAAAGACTTGTTGGTCGCTCTCCAAGCTGACCTTCAAATGGGAAGCGATGATCCAGACGAGGCGCTTGGTGCCCTGGCGTCATTCTTGATCCGCAAGATTGCAGCAGATGCAACCAGCCCTTTATTCGGCCGCTTGGAAATGCCCGGCGTTCCGGCGTCTGAGGAGCAAGTTCTAACGATTCCGGAGTTGCAAAAGGGCATACGTCGGTCTGGTTTGATCGGCAGGATAGTCAAGAAGGCGCGCTTGGCAGGCTACCTCAGTGGCGCCACGGACGATGCGACCATCGAGAGAGCCCGCAAAACCATAAACGGGTATTTTGCAGTCCTGGAGGAGGCGGTACCCGCTAAGTGGCTGGCGGGACGCTCTGCGCATGTCGCAACCAATCCCTCCGTTAGGGCCCATCTTACGCTCATGTACGAAGGCCTTCGCTACCTCCACGGCCGCGATAAAATCGACCCGTATACAGCGGCGCCGGCGGAACTGGTTACAGCGCTCGGAGCCTTCGTTGCGCCGATTGCGGCCTGGCTGAAGAGCGCGTCTGACGAGCAGATCGCAGACAAATTCGCAAGAAAGTACGGGGAGGGCGGCGTAAAGGAGTACTTCTTCGGTCTGTGCGATCTCGTTGCGGCTCAGTTCCCCGATTTCGGCTCCGAGGAATATCGACAGTACAAAGCAAGGTCATCAGACGAAAGAATTGCGCAAGCGAAGCTGGACGTCTCTGACATGACAAGCCTGATATCGACAGCTGTCATCGAGACGTTGAAGGGTTTGTACGGCACTGACGAAACTCAATCCGGCGAGAAGAAGTACTGGGAGCTTGGAATAGCTGACAGTAACATCAAAGAGTCGGCATACAAGAAACAACAGCAAGCCAAAGCAGAGAAGCGGGCTCCTCGTGAAGCCTATCTCGACATCGTCGATTTCGAGAAGATTATTAGGCAAAAAGGTAACTGGGAAACGTTGAAGCCGATCTTCAGCATTCCGCTTCGAGGAACTCCGCCGAAGGCCAAAGAGTATCATCTTGACTGGATCAAGGAGTTTAACGACATCCGCAACGTCGCGGCGCATAGTTCGATCTATCGGCAACTGAGCGACGACGACTACGAGTTTCTCGCTTGGCTCAAGGCAGAACTTTACGATCGATGTGCGCTCGCTGGATTTGCGCCTTGATCGTCGGTTTGGCTAGCTGGCAGCATTCCGATAGGTCGGCCAGTCAGGCTGGTAACTCTCGCCTGCCTGATTGCCCCAAACTAACCAGTTGGACCGGTTTCCCCTGGCGAAGAGTTCAAGATACGGTCCTGGGCTGCATGACTCGATCAGTCCGTATTGCTCGTCCGGTTTGCGACTGTGTTCGCGCTTACGAGTTTGGATCATGTTGACCTGACTGCGGCCGGGGGGCTCTGTGCGGGCATTCTTGCCTCTGGTGCCAAACAGCAAGATCTCCGTGACATTCCGGAAATAGAATCCAACGCCGCGGCCGTCTGAGCCTCCGTCCTTTCTCACCTTGTGCCAAACGAGGTTAGATTTGTAGGTGAAACCCCAAGCCTCCATTACCTTGAGCCCATCAGGTAGCAGTGCGTTTGGTACCCACATATACAGGTGGGCCGTTTCCGCTGCGCAGCTTTGCACCGGAAGGGCACAGATGTCAGCCAAATCCATCGTTGGATAGCGCGTCAGGCGGTGGTGCTCCGGTGCGATCTTTCCAGTCCGGTTCTGAAACTGCCAGGGAGGGTCAGCTAGGATGGTCCGAAACTTCGTCCCTTGCGTCGCTAGCTGAAGATCGATGCTCGCCTCGCGAGCGATTGCGCTGAGTGCCATGACCTGTCCTGCCAGTTGCGGAACCGAACCACCTTCGTCCTTAACGCGAGGTTGACGAGGGGTACGTTTGTAAGAACAAACAATGAACGTTCGTTGCGTCAAAATCGGACGTAGCATGAGACAATTGCTTTCCCCCGACCGGCGCACGTCAAACATCGGTCGTCTCGGTGCCGATCGCGCCGATCCACTCCCCCATCGCCCTTCGGTGACGGGGGAGAGACCCGTGTCATCCGCACTCACCCCCAAAACCCCAATCCAATCCACGCCCCTCCCCATCGAGACCCGACGAACGCGCCCGCATCGCCCCCGGCGCTACCCTCTCCCCCTTTACCCGCCCCCCACGGCGGCCGACGGAGGGACCGCATGTCCGAGCTCTATGATCCCCGCGAATGGGAGGACGACGACCAGACGCCGACCCGGGCCGTCTGGCACGACGCCCAGCCCGACACCCGCCAGCGCGGCCCCCAAAACCCAGGGAGGCCGCCCGCCCCGCGCGGCGGCTATCGCATCCGCTCGGACGAGACCTGGGCCAGGGCGCGCGACGCCTATCTGGCGGGCGAGACGGCCGAGGAGGTGGCCTTCCGCTTCGACCTGACCCTGGGGTCGCTGCGCCACCGTGCCCGGCAGGAGGGCTGGCGCAGGGCGGATCAAGATGATCCTGAGTGGGGCTATCGCTCGGCTCGCGGAGCCTCGCTGCTTGAGCCCGGTGAGGGGCGTGTGGACGATCGATGGGGCCACATCGGCGACGACGAGGGCTATGCCGAACTGGCCGAGCGGGCCCTGTTCCAGCTGCGCCGGGCGATGGCCCAGGGCCGGGGCGGGGCGGCGGCCAGCTGGATGCGGGTGCATGACCGCCTGACCGCCCGCGCAGAGCTGGAGGAGGCCCGCGAAGCCCGCAAGGCTACCCAGGCCGCCGAGGCCGCCCGCCTCGTCGCCGAACGCGCCGCCGCCGAGGTGCGCGCCGCGACCGCCGCCCGCGCCGAGGCCAACCACGCCCTGATCCGCGATCTCGGCACGGCCGCCCGCCAGAGCGCCTCGGTCGCGCCCGGCGACGCCGTCGCCCGCGCCGCCCTCGACGCCGAACTGGACCGCCTCTCCCGCGCCTCCGACGCCCTCGACGCGGCGGCGATTTCGCACGTTTCAGACGGTTCGCACGCTGTTTCGGAGCAGGAGGGCGATCCGTGACCTTCCTTCTTTTCCGCTCATCCCCGCGAAAGCGGGGACCCAGTGCTTTGGGCGCGGATGAGCTATGCGGAGGGGCCCACCCTCACTCCAGACACCCTGCGTCACCCCAGGACTGGGTCCCCGCTTTCGCGGGGATGAGCGGAGATGGGAGGCGCATACTTTCTGATCGGCGGCAAAGCCGCCCGTCTTCCGCGCCTGATCTCACGGGGGGACGGTGCACTCGACGTCCGCTCGCTCCCGTTGTGTTCGTTGTGGCCTTCGTCGTGCCCGTTGTGATGAACCCCCTTCGGCCCACCACACGGCCTCACCCCAGGCGGGCAGCGAAGGCCTTGCCCGCCCCGGCGGCGGCCTTGGGCCCCAGGACGGCGGTGGCGGCCCGGGCGGGGGCCAGGGCGCGGGCCCCGACAGCGCGGATATCATCGGCCGTGACGGCCCCCAGCCGGGCGATCGACACGTCCGTGGGGACGGGCGCGCCGTGGATCAGGGTCTGGCTGGCCAGGTTGGCGGATCGGCCGGCGGCGCGCTCCTCGGCCATCCAGTGGCCGGCCTTGAAGCCGATCTTGGCGCGGGCCAGCTCCGCCTCGGTGGGGCCGTCCTCGGCCAGGCGGCGGATCTCGTCGGCGCACAGTTCGGCCAGTTCGACCGACCGCTCGGCCGCGGCCCCGGCGAAGACGCCCAGGAAGCCGATGTCGTCATAGGCCTCGACATAGGCGTCGATCGCATAGGCCAGGCCGCGCTGTTCGCGGGCGCTCTGGAACAGGCGCGACGCCATCCCGCCGCCCAGCATGTCGCCGAACAGGCGCATGGCCGGGAAATCGGGGTCCAGGGCCCCCGGCGCGGGCAGCTGGAAGACGAGGTTGGCCTGTTCGATCCGGCGGCTCAGGGCGGCGCCGCCCCCGGTGAAGGCGGCCGGCGCCGGGGCCTCGGCCGGGGTCGGGACGGCGTCGCCGAAGAAGCGTTCGGCGAGGCTCAGCAGGTCGTCCTCCTCCACCGCGCCGGAAACGACGACGGCCATGCGGTCGGGGGAATAGAGGCGGGCCCGCCAGGCCTGCATGCTGGGCCGGTCGGCGGCGGCCAGGCTGTCGACGGAGCCGAGGATGGGCCGACCCAACGGCTGGCCGGCGAAGGCCTGGGTCTGGGCCATCTCGAAGACGTGGTCGTCTGGCGTGTCGAAGGCCTCGGCGATCTCCTGGGCCACGACGTCCTTCTCCCGCTCGATCTCGACCGGGTCGAGCGTGGGGCGGAAAACGAGGTCGGAGACGACCTGCATGGCCAGGGGCAGGGAGCCGTCCAGCGCCCGGACCTCATAGCTGGTGCGTTCGTATCCGGTGGCGGCGTTGATCGACCCGCCCTCGGCCTCGATCCGTTCGACGATGTCCCGGGCCCCCATCTCGCCCGCGCCCTTGAAGACGAGGTGCTCCAGAAGGTGGGACCAGCCCGACCGATCCTCAGCCTCCCACCTGGCCCCGCCCTTGACGGCCACGGTCAGGGCGAGCGTCCTGAGGCCCGGCATCGGATCGCAGACGACGCGGACGCCGTTCGACAGGGTGTGCAGCCGGGCGCTCAAGCGCGGGGCCTCATCCGGCGGGCGATCAGGGCGATTGTGACGCCCAGAAGGGCCAGGGCCAGGCCGAACCAGGTGATCGCATATCCCAGATGATTGTTCGAAAAGGCCGCGGGCGGCGCCGAGGCGATCAGGGCCGGGGTCTCCGGATTGGGGCTGACAAGGGCATAGAGGGTGAACTCCGACGGGCTGGCGGCACCCAGCGCTTCGGCCATGGCCGCATTGTCCCGGCCATAGAAGACGCGCCCCTCCGGTGCCGGCGTCATCCCGCCTTGCATGGGCGTGCGGCGCAGCTCGACGGTCAGGCTGAGCGGCAGGGTGGAGGGGGCAACGCGGGGGCGCTCGGTGACGGTCTCGGGGATGAAGCCCCGGTCGACGAGAAAGGTCTGATCGCCGCCCTCGGGCACGCAGGCCGAGATCAGGCGCAAGCCCGGCTCGCCCTCCTGGATCGAGCGCAGCTCGACGAACGGGGCGGTGGGCAGGCCCCGGCACAGGACGAGCGCCTTCCTGAACTCCGGATCGGGCGCGGTCAGCACCTCGTCCAGCGGGCGGGGCGGCTGGGCGGCCGCCGCCTCGGCCCGCTCGATCAGGTCGGTCTTCCAGGCCAGCCGCTGGCTCTGCCAGACGCCCAGCCCGATCAGCACGGCCAGGGCCGGGACGACGAGGGCGATCAGCAGCCACGGCAAGGCTGGCCGAGAGGAGGGATCAGCCAAAGGTGACGTAGACGAAGGCGAACAGGAACAGCCAGACCACGTCCACGAAATGCCAGTACCAGGCCGCCGCCTCGAAGCCGAAATGCTTCTCCGGACGCAGCTGGCCGGCCAGCAGACGGATCAGGCAGACGGCCAGGAAGATGGTGCCCACCAGGACGTGGAAGCCGTGGAAGCCGGTGGCCATGAAGAAGATCGAGCCATAGAGCCCCGAGCCCGCCGCCTCTTCGTTGAAGAACAGGTTCTCGTGGATGATGTGGTAGTATTCATAGGCTTGGACCCCGGTGAACAGCACGCCCAGGGCGACGGTGATGATGAGCCCCAGGCGCGCGCCGTTGCGGTCGCCGACCTGAAGCGCATGGTGGGCCCAGGTCACCGTGGTGCCGCTCAGCAGCAGGATCACGGTGTTCAGCAGCGGGAGCTGCCAGGCGTCCAGCGTCTCGATCCCGCGCGGCGGCCAGGTCGACCAGGCGGCGGCCGTCTCGGCCCAGCTGGAGATCTCGGGGATGTTGGTCCGGGCCTCGTTGAACAGGGCCATTTCGAAGAACATCCAGAAGAAGGCGGCGAAGAACATGATCTCCGACGCGATGAACAGCGTCATGCCGTAGCGCAGGCCGATCGAGACGACCGGCGTGTGATCGCCCTTCTGGCCCTCGCGGATCACGTCCCACCACCAGGCGCCCATGGCGTAGAGGGTGCCGACCAGGCCTGCGACGAACAGCCAGGACGTGCCCTCAGGCAGGCCGAACAGGCCCTTCATCCAGACCACGGCGCCGATCATCATCACCGTCACGGTGATCGAGGAGATCAGCGGATAGGGGCTGGGGTCGACCAGGTGGTAGTCGTGGTGCGGAGCGGCGTGGGCCATGTCGTCTCTGGGGTCAGGCGATAGGGAGTTGCGGCAGGCTATAGCGTCGGGGGTCAACCCGCGCCAGAGGCGGGGGCGTCTTCAGACGAGGGATAGAAGGTGTAGCTGAGGGTGATCTCATCGACGCCGTCGGTCTCGGCGTTCCGGGCGATCAGGGGGTCGACGAAATACTGGACCGGGAACTGGATCGTCTGGCCCGGCGCGATGGTCTGGTCGTCGAAACAGAAGCACTGCAGTTTCTGGAAATACTGCCCGGTCTGCTCCGGAACCACGTTGTAGCTGGCGCGGGCCGCGATCGGCTGGTCCGAGGTGTTGGTCACGTCGAAATAGGCCAGGCCGGTTTCGCCGATGCGCACCGTCTGGGTCACCTGCTCGGCCTTGAAGGTCATGGGCAGGTTGCGGACATTGGTGTCGAAGCGGACCTTGACCGTGCGGTCGAGCACGACGTCGGACGCCTTGTCGGCGCGCATGGTGGTCCCGCCGAAGCCGGTCACCTGGCAGAACAGCTGATACAGCGGTACCGCCGCGAACGCCGCGCCGGTCATGGTCACCACGACGCCGGCGCAAAGCAGGGCGACGAACCGGGCGGACCGGGGAGCGGCCATCAGCGCGTGGCCTCCGCGGCGGTGGCGGCCATGGCTTTCCGCTCTGCGAGGTTGGACTGCATGCGAAGGAAGGTCGTCAGGAAGATCAGGACGATGAATCCGACCAGGCCCAGGGCGATCCACAGGCTGCGGCGGTTGCGGGCCTGAAGCTGATCGGGGGTCAGATAGGTGGGCATCAGGCGGCTCCGAAGGACGCGAACCGTTCGACCAGCAGGGCGGCGAACAGGGCCATCAGATACAGGATCGAAAAGGCGAAAAGATTGCGTGCCGGTTTGGCCTCGGCGCGCACGTCATACAATGCGGCCTCTCGCCCCACGACCTCGGCCCCGCTCTTGCCAATCCCGTCGGGCTGATCGCCAGCGCGCGAGCGCCACAGGCGAAAGGCCAGGGCGAGGAACAGCAGCCCGCCCAGGCCCGACACGGCCAGATAAACGGGACCGCCGAGGCCCGTCAGGCCCGGCGCGATCGCCACGGGCACGAAGACGAGCGAGTAGATCAGGATCTGTAGCCGGGTCGACTTGGCGCCGCGCGCCACCGGCATCATCGGGATGCCCGCCTTGGCGTAGTCGCCGGTCGAATAGAGCGCCAGCGCCCAGCTGTGCGGCGGGGTCCACAGAAAGATGATGAGGAACAGCAGCCACGCCTGCCACGGCGCCTCGCCCGTCGCGGCCGCCCAGCCGATCACGGGGGGGAAGGCCCCCGCCGCGCCGCCGATGACGATGTTCTGGGGCGTCCGGCGCTTCAGCATCAGGGTGTAGAAGACGGCATAGTAGACGATGGTCAGCCCCAGCAGCCCGGCCGCCGTCCAGTTGGTGTTCATGCCCAAGAGGGTGACCGAGAAGATCGACAGCACCACGCCGAAGGTCAGGGCGTCGTTCGACTTGAGCCGGCCGGCCGCCACGGGACGCCCGCGCGTGCGCCGCATCAGGGCGTCGGTCTCGCCCTCCAGCGCCATGTTCAGCGCCCCCGCCGCGCCCGCGCCCACGGCGATGCACAGGATGGCGATGGCGGCGACCAGAGGGTTGATGTCGGCCCCCGCCACGACCAGCCCGGTCGCGGCGGTGAAGATCACCAGCGACATGACGCGCGGCTTCAGCAGCTGGAAGAAGTCCTCCGGCTGGGTCGTCGACAGGGCGGGCGCGTCGGCTTGGGTCATCACGTTTTTACGCCGTCATCTCATCCAAACTCCGTCATCCTCGGACTTGATCCGAGGATCGGAGGCCAATCCATCAAGAACGGAACCCCGGACGCACGAACGTCCGGGGTCCATCCTGTCTTTCGTGTCGCCCTTCGTCCGGTCCTCGGATCAAGTCCGAGGATGACGGGGAAGGCTAGTGCGTATCCGCCTTGACCACCGGCAGTTCGTTGAACTGGTGATGCGGCGGCGGGCTGGACAGGGTCCATTCCAGGGTCGTGGCGCCCTCGCCCCAGGGGTTGGCGACACCCACGCGGCGACGGATCGCGGCTTCGGCCAGCATGATCAGGAAGACGACCACGCCCACGGCGGTGATGACATAGCCCCACGACGAGACCTGGTTCCACAGGGTGTAGGCCTCCGGATAGTCGATGTAGCGGCGCGGCATGCCCTGCAGGCCCAGGAAGTGCTGGGGGAAGAACACCACGTTGACGCCGACGAACATGATCCAGAAGTGCGCGGCGCCGAGGAACTCGTTGTACTTCACGCCGAACATCTTCTCGAACCAGTAGTAGAAGCCGGCGAAGATCGCGAACACGGCGCCCAGCGACAGGACGTAGTGGAAGTGGGCCACGACGTAATAGGTGTCGTGCAGGCTGTAATCGATGCCGGCGTTGGACAGAACGACGCCGGTCACGCCGCCGACGGTGAACAGGAAGATGAAGCCGATCGCCCAGAGCATGGGCGTCTTGAAGCTGAGCGAGCCGCCCCACATGGTGGCGATCCAGCTGAAGATCTTCACCCCCGTCGGTACCGCGATGATCATGGTCGCGGCGATGAAGTAGGCGCGCAGGTTCACGCTCATGCCGACCGTGTACATGTGGTGCGCCCACACGATGAAGCCGACGAAGCCGATGGCCACCATGGCGTAGGCCATGGCCAGGTAGCCGAACACCGGCTTCTTGGAGAAGGTCGAGACGATGTGGCTGATGATGCCGAAGCCCGGCAGGATCAGGATGTAGACCTCGGGGTGGCCGAAGAACCAGAACAGGTGCTGGAACATCACCGGATCACCGCCGCCGGCCGGGTCGAAGAAGCTGGTGCCGAAGTTGCGGTCGGTCAGCAGCATGGTGATGGCGCCGGCCAGAACGGGCAGGCTCAGCAGCAGCAGGAAGGCCGTGACCAGCACCGACCAGGCGAACAGCGGCATGCGGTGCAGCGTCATGCCCGGGGCGCGCATGTTGAAGATGGTGGTGATGAAGTTGATCGCGCCCAGGATCGACGACGCGCCCGCGACGTGCAGCGAGAAGATCGCCAGGTCCATGGCCGGGCCGGTGTGGCCGCTGGTCGAGAGCGGCGGATAGATGGTCCAGCCCCCGCCGAAGCCGCGTCCCGGGCCGCCGTCGACGAACATCGACAGGCACAGCAGCACCCAGGCGGCCACCAGAAGCCAGAACGAGACGTTGTTCATGCGCGGGAAGGCCATGTCCGGCGCGCCGATCATGATCGGCACGAACCAGTTGCCGAAGCCACCGATCATGGCGGGCATGACCATGAAGAAGATCATGATCAGGGCGTGGGCCGTGACGGTGACGTTGTAGCCGTGCTTGGAGGCCTCGACGATGCCGAGCTGTTCGATCAGCCCACCCTCTACGAAATACTGGATGCCGGGCGCGGCCAGCTCCAGCCGGATCAGGCCCGAGAGAATGCCGCCCACGATGCCCGCCATGATGGCGAACAGCAGGTACAGGGTGCCGATGTCCTTGTGGTTGGTCGACAGGAACCAGCGGGTGAAGAAGCCCGGCTTGTGGTCGTGTTCGGCGTGAGCGTCGTGCCCGGGAGAAACGTGAGTGTCGGCGGTGATGTCGGTGGCCATGATCGTTTTCGGTCTGACGATTACTGCGCGGGCGCGGCGGCGCCGGGAGCGGCGGGGTTCGGGGCTTCGGCGACGGCCGGCTGGGCCGCGTCGGTGGCGGCCGGGGTGGCCACGGCGGCGCCCGGCGTGACCGCAGCGCCCGTCGTGCCGGCGGCGACCTGGGCGGCGGTGCCACCCGGAGCCTCGGCGGCCGAGGCCGGGGTCATGGATCCGCCCTTGGAGGCGACCCAGGCGGCGAACTCGGCCTCGGACACGACGTTGATCTGGATCGGCATGAAGGCGTGGTCGACGCCGCACAGTTCCGAGCATTGGCCGTAGAACACGCCTTCGCGCTCGGCGCGGAACCAGGTCTCGTTGACCCGGCCGGGGATGGCGTCGGTCTTCAGGCCGAACGCCGGCAGGGCGAAGGCGTGGATCACGTCGGCGGCGGTGACCAGTACGCGGACGGTCTGGCCGACCGGAACCACGATCGGCTCGTCGACGGCCAGGCGATAGGGGACGCCGCGCGCCTCGGCCTCGGCCTCGGGCAGCATGTTGGAGATGTATTCCGGCAGGGCCTGGTCGGGGTATTCGTATGCCCAGTTCCACTGGTTGCCGGTGGCCTTCACCGTCAGGTCCGGCGTCGGCATGTCGTGATAGGCGAACAGCAGGCGGAACGAGAACAGCGAGATGCCGACCAGGATCATCACCGGCAGGACCGTCCAGACGATCTCGACCAGGGTGTTGTGGCTCCACCTGGCCGGGGTCGGGTTGGCCTTGGCGTTGTAGCGGAACGCGACCCAGGCCAGCAGGCCCAGCACCAGCAGGCTGATGCCCACGATGATCGGCATCAGGATGGCGTCATGGAAGAAGTGCGCCTGGTGCTTCAGCGGCGAGGCGGCGGGCTGTAGCCCGATACCACCCGGCGTGGGCTGGCCCATCAGGTCCTGCGCCCAGACGGGCGCGGCGAAGAAGACGGCGAACGAAGCCGAGGCGATACCGCCACCGAGTCCGTTCAGGGCGCGCTTGCCCAGACGCATGCGAGACATCCTCATTAAGGTCGACGAACCGGCGGTCACGACGGCCGCTCTGCCGGTGCCAGGCCCGTTGGGAGGGGTCCGGCGATTTCAAGGCCGGTCCTTATCGCCCCGTCCCCGCCTTGCCAAGCGATTGGACGCCGCACCCGGCGATTCGGGACGGCGCGCGGGGCTTCGCCGCCTCAGCAGTCCGGGCAGTCCGGCATGACGTCGGTCTCGAGCTGGAAAGTGGTGTGGGCGATGCCGAAGCGGGCGCGCGCCAAGGCCTGAGCCTCTGCCAGCAGGGCCTTCGGGTCGCCGCGATCATGGACCAGATGCGCCGTCAGCGCCGTCGTGGTGGTCGACAGGCCCCAGATATGCAGGTCGTGGACGGCGCGAACCCCCGGAAGATCGGCCAGCGCGTGGCGAACGGCCGCGACGTCGATCGCGGTGGGGGCGCCGTCCATCGCCAGATTCAGCGAGTCGCGGAACAGGCCCCAGGTGCCCAGCAAGATGACGACGACGATCAGCAGGCTGACGAGCGGATCGACCACGCTCCACCCGGTCAGAAGGATCAGGCCGCCCGAGGCCACGACACCCAGCGACACCCCGGCATCGGCCATCATGTGCAGATAGGCCCCCCGGGCGTTGAGGTCGTGGTGGTCCTTCATGAACAGCAGGGCGGTGCCCAGGTTGATGACGAAGCCGATGCCCGCCACCGCCATGATGAGGCCGGACTCGACCGGGGCAGGCTCGGCGATGCGCCTCACCGCCTCGAAGGCGATGGCCCCGCAGGCGAAGATCAGCAGGAGGGCGTTGGCCAGGGCCGCGAGCACCGTGGCCTTGCCGAAGCCGTAGGTGCGGCTGGGGCCCGCCGCGCGCCGCGCCAGCACCGCCGCCCCGCCCGCCATGGCCAGGCCCAGGACATCCGACAGGTTGTGACCCGCATCGGCCAGCAGGGCCGTCGAGCCCGAGATCACTCCGGCTATGGCCTCGCACACGACGAAGGCCAGGTTGACGACCAGCCCGACGCCGTAGCGCCAGTCGCCGGTGTCGACCGGGCCGTGCGCGTGGCCATGGCCGTGGGAATGCCGATGACCGTGTTCATGGCCGTGCGCGCCATGGTCATGCTCGGGATGCGCGTGGTCTGCGTGGGAATGAGGGCCCGCCATCCGGCGACTCTAGTGCTGGTGCGTCACGATAAGAAGCCCGATCGCGATCAGGGCGAGACCCAGGACGGCACCCTCATACCGGGCCCAGCGCTCCAGCTTGAGGATCGAGGCTCCCGCGCGGGCCAGCAGGGTGAACACCGTCATGCCCGACACGGTGCCGACGGCGAAGGACAGGGTCAGGAGCGCCAGCGCCGCGATGCCTTCGCTCGACGCCGACATATAGATGGGCAGCAGCACCTCGCCGGGCGACAGGGCCATGACCCCCACGAGGCCCCAGAAGGCGGCGGCGTGGGACACGGACGGCTCGGCCAGGTCCAGGCCGGGGCCTCCGGCGGTCGCGGGCCGCCGAACCATGGCCCGGATCAGGTAGAACCCGCCGAAACCGAACAGCAAGGCGGCCGACAGCCAGGGCAGCAGGCCCGCGACGACCGTGTCGAGCGCCAGGCCCGCGGCGACGATCAGGCTTCCGACCATCACGGTCGAGGCGATGTGCGCGAGACCCGCCGCCGTCACCGCCGCCAGGCTGCGCGCCGCGCTCCAGCGCTGGGCCCGGCCGACGAGCACAAACGGCAGCCAGTGGGTCGGCAGGGCCGCATGCAGGAAGGCGGCCGCGAACCCTCCGCCGAGAAGCGAGAGCAGGACCGGTTGTTCGAGATCGGGCGGCGACATCGACGGCGCTATAGCTTGTTACTTTATAACAGTCGAGAGGCTTTTGCGCGGGCGCGGCGCTCAGGGCTCAATCCAGCGGGCGCGCTTCCTCGGGCAGCATGATCGGCACGCCGTCGCGAATGGGAAACGCCAGTTTGGCCCCTCTGGAGATCAGTTCGCCGGCGGCGCGGTCATAGTCCAGGCGGCCGCGCGTGACCGGACAAACCAGCACCTCCAGCAGGCGCGGATCGACCGTGGCCGGGGTGTTGAAGGTCTCGCTCATGTCGGGCTCGCGGGATTGGACATCGTCGGACATGAGGATACACGAGGCCGCCCGCCGCGCCCAACCCCGAGTTCCCCATGACAGAGTTCGAAGCCTTCGCCCTGGAGCTGGCCGCCGAGGCCGCGCGCGTCACCGTGCCGCTGTTCCGCAACGAAGGCGCGGCCGAGAACAAGGCGGGCGAAGGCGGCTTCGACCCCGTCACCGAGGCCGATCGGGGGGCGGAGGCGGCGATCCGGCGGCTGATCGCGGCCCGCTATCCCGACCACGGCGTCATCGGCGAGGAGTATGGCGAGGACCGGCCCGACGCCGAGCACGTCTGGGTGCTGGACCCGGTGGATGGAACGCGGGCCTTCATCGCCGGCCTGCCGCTGTGGACCACGCTGATCGCGCTGAGGCAGGCGGGGCAACCGACGGTCGGGATCATCGCCCAGCCGTATCTGGACGAGATCTTCCTGGGCGGCCCGTCAGGCGCGCGGCTGGTGTCGCGGGGCGAGAGCCGCCCGATCAGGGTGCGGCCCTGCGCGCGGCTGACGGACGCGGTGATCGCGACCACCGACGCCGACATCTTCACCGCGCCCGAACTGGGGGCCTGGACCCAGGTCAAGGCGGCGGCGCGGCTGGCCCGATACGGCTGCGACGCCTATGCCTATGCCATGGTCGCCCTGGGCCGGATCGACATGGTGGCCGAGACGGGGCTGAAGGTGTGGGACTGGTCGGCGCTGGTGCCGGTGGTCGAGGCGGCGGGCGGTCAGGTGACCGACTGGACGGGCGGTCCGCCGTCCGGCGACGGACGGATCCTCGCCGTGGGCGACGCCCGGGTGTGCGAGGACGCCCTGGTCGCGTTCCGGCGCGGGGTTCGCTGAGGGTCAGGCCGCCGGGGTTTCCGACGCTTCAGCCGCCGCGACAGGGGCCAGGTCGTTCACCGGCGAGACATAGTCGGCCATGGCGTCGAACTCGTGCAGGAAGACGCCGCGCAGGTCGTCGGTCTCCATGATGACCTCGTGCTTCGCTCCCGCGACCTCGACATAGCGACCCCGGCCGAGGCGTTTGGCGGCCCAGCGGTTGGTCTGTTTCCAGACGCGGTCGTCCTCGCCTGACTGGACGATGGTCGTGGGGATCAGGACCGACTTCAGGGCCTTGGGCTTCAGCGACCGCTCGCCGGCGTCCAGCGCGAAGGCCAGCCAGCCCCAGGTGGGGCCGCCGACGGCCAGATGCGGACAGGCGAACAGCTGCTGACGCCACAGCTCGTAGCGCGTCTCGTCGGACGTCAGGGCGTCCTTTTCGAAGGTGTGGTCGAAGGGATCGTCGGCGTCGTCCAGCACGAAGTCGCCGGCCTTGCCGTGGCGCACGTTCCAGCGCACCGCCAGCTTGACCGACCACATCGACCGCTTGCCGGTCTTGACCCGCAGCATGGGGCTGGAGAGCAGGGCCCCGGCGAAGCGGCTCTCGCCGTTCTGGAGCGACAACAGGTTGAGCGCACCGCCCATGGAATGGCCGACCATGACCCAGGGTTTGGGCGCGCGCGCCTCGAAGGCGTCCATCAGGCGGGCATAGTCGTCCAGGAACTCCTCGACCGCGCGGGCGTGGCCCTTGAGCCGGTCGGGCAGGAGGCGCGCCGACAGGCCCTGACCGCGCCAGTCGTGAGCCAGGACGCACCAGCCGCGCGCCAGAAGATTGCCGATCAGCTCGAAATACTTCTCGATCGGCTCGGTACGGCCCGGGCTGACCACGACCGTGCCGCGCGGCCTGGCGGCGACGAGGGCTGAGGGCGTCCAGAAGGCGGCACGCAGGCGCAGACCCCCGGCGCCCCGGAACCATTCGCCCTCTCCGCCAGGGGGGGCGGCGGCTCCGGGCACGCCCATCAGGGGCGCATTGGCGGCGAAGGCGGCGGCGCGGTTCACTCAGGCTTCCTGAACTTCAAGGTCATGCGGTCGCTCTCGCCGATTTCCCGGAAAGGCGCGGTATCGAAGGTGGGGTCGGGCGGGGACCCTTGGGGCGCGGTCAGCAGGCGCGGCGGCAGGGTCTCGACGCCGAAGGGATGGTCCTTGGTGTCGTCCGGGTTGGCGTTGATCTCCGAGGCCGCCTCGAAGATGAAGCCCGCCTCGGCCGCCAGCTGTTTGACGAAGGCTTCCTGCACATAGCCGTCGGCGGCGGCCGGGTCCTGGTCCTGGTCGGGGCCCAGACGGTGCTGCTCGATGCCCAGGATGCCGCGCGGCTTCAGCGCCGCATAGGCGTCTGCGAAGGCCTTCTCGGCCGTGCCCGCCGCCATCCACGAGTGGATGCAGCGCATGAACAGGACCATGTCGGCGCTGGCGGCCGGCGCGACCGGCCCGGTCGTGGCCCCGAACTGGCTGAACTTCACCTCGCCGTAGAGTCGACGGTCCGATCCGAACCGCTGTTCGAAATTGGCATTCAGCGCCGCCTGGGCCGGGTCGGAGCCGGGTCCGGTGAAGAAGCCGACGGCGTAGTATTCGCCGTCGCCCTCGGCGAGATAGGGGGCGAGAATTTCGGTGTACCAGCCGCTGCCGGGCCAGAAGTCGACCACCGTCATGGAGGGCTGCAAGCCGAAGAAGCGCAGGGTCTCGAGCGGGTGACGCCAGCTGTCGCGGCCCCGGTCGGCCGCGCGCCAGGCCCCGGCGATGGCCCATTCCAGCGAACCCTCGGGCGGGCCGGCGGGGGCTTCCGGACCGGCGGCCTCGGGCTCGCGCTCGCCACAGGCGGTCAGGCCCCCTGCGGCGATCAGGCCACAGGCCGCCAGCATGGCCCGCCTGGAAGGCGCGGCTCGCCCTGACGATTTCTCGTCCCTCATCCGTCTTCCTTGCCCCGCCGACGGCCCGGCGATGCCGCCGTCCCGGAACCGGCTGGGATAGAGGGCTTCGCCAATGCCGTCAAAGGCCGCAGGGTCAGGCCGGCTTGCGGAAACGCAGCGTCATCCGGTCGCTCTCGCCGATGGCGTCGTACTCGGCGCGCTCGGCCTCGGTCAGGGGCGTGGCGCGGTCGTTCGGATTGCCTTCGCGCGGCGCCGAGGTGCGCACCGGCGGCAGGGTCCAGACGCCATAGGGATGGTCGCGGTCGTCGCGGGCGTTGGCGTTCAGTTCGCTCTTGGCGTCCAGCACGAAGCCGGCCGCCTCGGCCGCCTGAATCACATAGTTTTCGGACACATAGCCGAAGTTGGCGGTCTGGTCGGGGTTCGACCCTTCGACCGCGCGATGCTGTTCGATCGCCAGGACGCCGCCGGGCTTCAGCGCCTTGAAGAAGGCGGCCATGAAGGGCTCGGTTCGGCCGGCCCGGTGCCAGTTGTGGAAGGCGCGCGCGACCAGGACCATGTCGGCGGTTCCGTCCTCGACACCCATGCCTTCGGCCGGATTGTTGACCGCGACATAGCGGCCATCGGTCTGGGCCAGATAGGGCTGCAGGATGGCGGACCACCAGCCGGCGCGACCGGGCTGGATCTCCACGACGGTCGATCCGGGCGTCAGGCCCCAGAAGGTCAGGCTTTCGTAGGGACGACGAAACACGTCGCGCGCGCGATCGGCCGCGGGGCGGGCGTCCGAGGCGACGGCGGCCTGCAGCGCGGCGTCCTCCTGAAGCGTGGGCGGCGACAGGGCGATGGCGGCGGCGGCGGCGCCCTGCGACGTCGGCTGGGCGGAGGCGGCGGTCGCGACCACCAGGGCGGCGGCGGCGATGGCGAGCGGGGATACGCGCATGAGGGGCTCCTGGACGATGTTCTGGTTGGGCGAGACCTTACCGACCGCGTCGTCACGGGCAAGTGACGATCCTGCAATGGCGGCGGTCAATCAGGGTCTTGACGCCGCACCCGGACGTCCCAATTTCTCTCTCGAGAGCGCCGATACCGGGCTCTCCGGACGGCTCGGGGCCCAGATCGGGACCGGGCGGCCCGATCCCACCGCCGCTCCGGGCGAATAACGCGGGGCGGCTCCATCTTGCTGACTGATCAGGAGATCGACATGCGTACCATCGACTTCACCCCCCTCTATCGTTCGGCCGTCGGCTTCGACCGCCTGGCCACCCTGCTGGAAAGCGCTGCCGCTACCCGTCAGGAAAACGGCTGGCCGCCCTACAACATCGAGACCACCGGCGAGAACGCCTATCGGATCGAGATCGCGGTCGCCGGCTTCAAGCCCGACGAACTGAACATCGAGGTCAAGGAAAACCTGCTGACCGTCACGGGTCGCAAGACCGCCAACGACGAGGCGGGCACCGAACGGACCTATCTGCATCGTGGCCTGGCCGAGCGCGACTTCGAGCGCCGCTTCCAGCTGGCCGACTATGTGGTGGTGACCGAGGCGGGCCTCGACAACGGCCTTCTGTCCGTCAGCCTGAAGCGCGAACTGCCCGAGGCGCTGAAGCCTCGTCGCATCGAGATCGCGACGGGCGGATCGGCCACGCTCATCGAAGGCAAGGCCAAGGCCGCCTGAGGCGGTCGAAGCCCGAGCTTCGGTCACCAAACGAGAGGGGCGGTCCCGCGGGCCGCCCCTTTTTCGCGGCGTCGATCAGGCGGCCATGACCTGGGGCAGGCCGGCCGCGCGGTCCAGGCGGGCGTCCGTCAGATCGGCCCCCGCCAGATTGGCGTCGGTCAGGTCGGCCCCGGACAGGTCCGCGCCCGTCATCGTGGCCTTCGACAGGTCGGCGCGGCGAAGCTCTGCGTAGCGAAGGCGTGCTCCGGTCAGGGTGGTCGGAACCGAGCGGGTGGGGCCGAGGGGGAGGGCCCCCAGGTCGGCGCCGGTCAGGTCGGCCTTGGTCATCAGGGAATTGGTGAAGCGTGAACCGCGCAGGTCCGCCCCCGAAAGCCGCGCGCCGCGCAGGTCCGCGTTCTCGAAATGCGCCCCCTGCATGGCGATGCCGCGCAGGTCCAGGCCCGCCAGGCAGGCTCCCTTGGCGCTCATGGCCGAGAGCTTGAGGCCCTTCAGCCGATCGCCGAGGGGACGCAGGTCCTCGCCGTCGAAGATGGCCGCCCCGCCCAGCGCCCCGCCGCTCTCGACCCAGGCGTTGGCGTCCAGCGCCATCTGATAGAGATCTTCGGCGCGGGCGATCGCCGCAGCGTCCGGGTCGCGGATGCAGCCCGTGGTGTCGGTGCGGTCCAGTCGCGCCGTGTCCATGGCGACGCCGCTGAGGATCGCGCCGCACAGGCGCGCCCCGGCCAGGTTAGCCCCCGCCACGGAAGCGCCCTCCATCTGGGCCCCCGAAAGGTCGGCCTCCTTCAGATTGGCTCCGGACAGGATGGCCCCGCGCATCGAGCAGTCGGTGAAGTCGGCCTTGGTCGCGCTGATGCCGTCGAAGCGCGAACCGTCCAGGGTCGCGCCCGAGAACCGCGCCCCGTCGGCGAGACCGCTGCGGGTCTCGTGCCGTGCGGCGGCCAGCCCTTTGGTTTCGTGGGGAACGGCGATGACCCCCTCGCGGAAGTCGGCCTGGGTCAGGTTGGCCTCGGACAGGTCCGCCCCCTGGAGGCAGGTCCCCCGGATGTCGGCCCGCACCAGCCGGGCTCGCGTCAGATCGGCGCCGCGCAGGTCGCAGCCGAACAGGACCGCGCGTTCCATGCGCGCCCCGGCCATGTTGCAGTTCTGAAGCGACGAGCCGGAGAAGTCGGCGTCATCGAGCAGGCGCTGGGCCATGCTGACGCCCGACAGGTCGACGAACTTCAACGACAGCTTGCGGCCACCGGGCTTGCCGGTGACGAACCGCTCGTGCGCGGCGGCGAACAGGTCGAAGTCGCCCTGGCCCAGGCGGCGGCGCTGGATGGTCATGCGGACACCTCGTCGCGTTCGAGGCCTCGGACCCCGGTCAGGGTCGCCTCGGCGAAGTCCGCGTGACGCGCCTGGACCCCATGCAGAATCGCGCGGGTCAGGTCGGCGCGGACAAGAACGGCCCGCCGGATGTCGGCCCCCGACAGGTCGGCGGCTCTCAGGCTGGCCCCGGTCAGATCGGCCGGAAGCAGCCGCTCGGGCCCGATCATCAGCGGCCCCAGCTGGGCCTCGCGCAGATCGGCGCCGTTCAGTCGGGCACCGGTCAGTCGAGCGCCGCGAAGGTCGGCGCGGCGAAGATTGGTCGAGCGCAGGTCCGCCCCCTCCAGATGGGCCCCCTGCAACTGAACGCCCTCCATGTTCAGGCCGTAGAAGACGGCGCGCTTGGCCGACAGGGCGGTCAGGTTCAGCCCGGTGATCGAGCCCAGCGCGCGCAGGTCGACGTCGTCGAAGACCGACGGCCGACCCTCGCCCCCTCCGGTCTCGCACCAGATGGCGTGCTCATGCAGCATGTCGGCGGCCGGCAGGTGGGCCACGGGCGCGCCCGAGGATCGGCCGTCGGTCAGGGCCCCCTCCATCTGGGCACCGTCGGTCCGCCACATCGCCGCGGTGACGCCTACCAGGACGGCGTCGCGCAGATCAGCGCCCGTGAGGTCGGCCCCCGACATATCGGCACCGGCCAGGTCCGCGCCACGAAAGTTGGCGGACTTCAGATTGGCCCGGACCAGCTTGCAGTCCTTCATGATGGCGTCGGAGAAGTCGGCGGACTGGGCCGCGATGCCCGACAGGCGCGACCGCTGGAGATTGGCCCCCGCCAGACTGGCACCCTGGGCCTGAGTCGGGTTGCGCCCCTGGGCCTCGACGACGCGGAAGCCGACGCTTTTGTCGGCGGCGGCGATGGCCCCTTCGCGCAGGTCCGCTTCGAACAGGTCGGCGCCGGACAGGTCCGCTCCGCGCAGGCAGGCCCCGCGCAGGTCGGCCCGGCGCAGGGAGGCGTCGATCAGGATCGCGTCCTGCATGTCGGCGCCGAAGAAGGCGGCGTTGTCGAGCCGCGCGCCGGTGAGGTCGGCGCCGATCAGGCAGGCCGCCGAGAAGTCGGCATCCGCGAGGCTGCGGCCCTTCAGGTTCAGGCCCGAAAGGTCCATCCAGGCGAAGACGGCGCGCGCGCCGCCCGGCCGCGCCTGCCACAGCCGGTCGTGCCGGGCGCAGATCGCGTCGAGCTCCTGCTGGCTGATGCGTCGTCGGACGACTTCTGAAGCGGTGGCCATGGTCCCATCATGGGACAGCGCCGCTTAAGGAAGGTTTTCGGAAACCTTGATTCCTCGAGGATGTCAGAGGGTCAGAAGGCCCTGTTCGGTCAGGGCGTCGGCCAGTTCGCCGGGCCCGGTCCAGAGGCGGGTGTAGCCGGCCTCGCCCAGGCGCTTCAACTCGGTGACCAGGTCGGCGCGGGGGCTGGCGGCGAAGCGGGCGTCGAAGCCGGCTCCGTCGTCGCTTATCCGGACCATCGGCCGGCCGGTTTCCAGCCGGTGCAGGAATCCCTCGGACAGGACGCGGGCCTGGTCTTCCAGAAGGCCGGTCTCGACCTCGAGGCCGGCCTGACGGAGACGCTCGGTGCCCCGACCCGATGCGAAGGGCGAAGGATCGAGCGCCGCCACCACGACACGGGCGATGCCGGCCTCGACCAGGAACTGGGCACAGGACGATCGACCCGAAGAGCGCGCCCCGCAGGGCTCGAGCGTCACATAGGCGGTGGCGCCCCGGGCCGCCTCGCCGGCGGCCGGAACCGCCTGTTCCTCGGCATGGGGGCGACCTCCGGCGGCGGTGGCGGCCTCGGCGAGAACCTGTCCCTTCTTGACGATGACGCAGCCCACGGCGGGGTTGGGCCAGGTCTCGCCCATCCGCGCGAGCGCCAGCTCGACCGCGCGGGCCATGAAGCGGGCGTCCTCGGCGCTCATGCGGCGTCCGGCAGGGCCTGGGCGCGTTCGGCGTCCAGATAGCGGGCGGAGATTGGCTTCAGCGCGCCGTCCAGATCGATCTCCAGCGGGTTGCCGGTGGGGATCTCGACGCCGACGATCTTGTCGTCCGGCACGTCGAACAGGTGTTTGACGATGGCGCGCAGCGAGTTGCCGTGGGCGGCGATCAGCACGTCGTCTCCGGCCATCAGGCGCGGCGCGATGGCTTCGTTCCAGTAGGGCAGGACGCGCTCGAGCGTGGTCTTCAGGCTCTCGGTGTCGGGGATGGCCTTGCCGGCATAGCGGGGGTCGCCCGCGAAATCCCACTCCGAGCCCGGCTCCAGCGGGGGCGGCGGGATGTCGTAGCTGCGGCGCCAGACCTTGACCTGGTCCTCGCCGTGCTTCCTGGCGGTCTCGGCCTTGTCGAGGCCGGTCAGTCCGCCGTAGTGGCGCTCGTTCAGCCGCCAGTCCTCGACGACCGGGACGCCGGTCAGTCCGGCGGTCTGCAAGGCCAGGGCCCCGGTCCGCCGGGCGCGGGTCAGGACCGAGGTGAACATTGCGGCGGGGCGGAACCCGGCCCGGGCGATCAGCGCGCCGGCCTGACGCGCCTGGGCCTCACCCTCGTCCGTCAGGTCCACGTCGACCCAGCCGGTGAAGCGGTTCTCCAGGTTCCATTGGCTCTGGCCGTGGCGGAGAAGGATCAGGCGGGGCATGGGGTCTCCAGAGGCGTCTGCGGGGACGGCCCTTCGGGGTAGGCGCGGCCTCGCCGGGGGTCAAGCATGCAGCCAGTGCCCGCCGGGCGCGTTGTTGTTCGCCTCCGGGGGCCCGGCTATACCGCCGTTCCTCCGGCCTCCGACGCTTTCAAGGACACCCCATGCTGAAGCCCCGCCAGGATCTGGTCCCGAACACCTTCGAATTCGAGACCACGGCGCTGGTCAAGCCGACGGGGTTTCGCGAGTACGACGCGCGCTGGATCCTGGACAAGGAGATCAACCTGCTGGGCATCCAGGCCCTGGGTCTGGCGGTCGCCACCTTCGTCCACGAACAGGGCGTCCAGCCCCGGATCGTCGTGGGCCACGACTTCCGATCCTACTCTTCGACGGTCAAGCACGCCCTGATCATCGGCCTGATGGAAGGCGGGATGGAGGTGCTGGACGTGGGTCTGGCCCTGTCGCCCATGGCCTACTTCGGACAGTTCGCGCTGGAGGCCCCCTGCGTCGCCATGGTCACCGCCAGCCACAACGAGAACGGCTGGACCGGGGTCAAGATGGGCACCAACCCGCCTGTCACCTTCGGCCCCGAGGAGATCGGGCGGCTGAAGGAGATCGTGCTGTCCGGCGCCGGCGTGCCCCGCCCCGGCGGTCGCATCGAGCGGGTCGAGAACTTCCGCGAACGCTATCTGCAAGAGGTGGTCGGCGACATCAAGCTGACGCGGCCGCTTAAGGTCGTCTGCGCCTGCGGCAACGGCACGGCCGGGGCCTTCGCGCCCGAGGCCCTGCGCCGGATGGGGGCCGAGGTGATCGAGATGGACACCGAGCTCGACTACACCTTTCCCAAATACAATCCGAACCCCGAAGACCACGCCATGCTGATGCAGATGGCCCAGCGGGTGCGCGAGACCGGCGCCGACCTGGCCCTGGGCTTCGACGGGGACGGCGACCGCTGCGGCGTCGTCGACGACACGGGCGAGGAGATCTTCGCCGACAAGATCGGCCTGCTGCTGGCCCGCGACCTGTCGGCCCTGCATCCGAACGCGACCTTCGTGGTCGATGTGAAGTCGACGGGCCTCTACAAGACCGACGAGGTCCTGGCCGCCAACGGCGCGACCACGGTCTATTGGAAGACCGGGCACTCCTACATCAAGCGCAAGACGGCCGAACTGGGCGCTCTGGCGGGCTTCGAGAAGTCTGGCCACTTCTTCCTCGCCGACCCGATCGGTCGCGGCTACGACGACGGCATCGTGGCGGCGGCGGCGGTGCTGCGGATGCTGGACCGCAATCCCGGCAAGAAACTGTCCGAGCTGAAGCGGGCCCTGCCCGACGCCTGGACCAGCCTGACCATGTCGCCCCACTGCGACGACGAGCTGAAGTACGACGTCCTCGCCAAGGTCGTGGCGGAATACGAGGCCCTGGCGGCCGAGGGCGGATCGATCGTGGGCCGCAAGATCGTCGAGGTCATCACCGTCAACGGGGCCCGGGTGCATCTGGAGGACGGGTCGTGGGTCCTGGTCCGCGCCTCGTCCAACAAGCCCGAGCTGGTCGTGGTGGTGGAATCCATGCGCTCAGAGGACGACATGCGCGCCCTGTTCCGCGAGGAGGTCAAGCCGCGCCTGGCCCGCCACCCCGAGGTCGGGGCCTACAACCAGGAAATCTAGGCGGGGACGCTAGAGCATGATCGGTCGAGGAGGACCCACTGCGTGGGTCCTCCGAAAGCGTGATTCACGCTCTCGCTGGATCCTGGACCCTGATCCACGGCATCAGCGGAATCGCGAAGCGATTCCACCTCAGCCGATCAGGGTCTAGACGGGCAGTTTCAACTCGAAGGTCGTGCCGGTCGTGCCGGTCTCGACCAGACGCAGGTCGCCGCCGTGATTGGCGGCCAGCTCGCGCGAGATGGTCAGGCCCAGGCCCGTCCCGTCCGAGCCGCTGCCGCTGACGAAAGGCTCGAACAGGCGCTCGGACAGTCGAGGCGGAATGCCGGGCCCGTCGTCGGCCAGGCGGATGACGACCCAGCCCTCCTCCTGCTCGGCGGAGACCGTGACGGTCCCCATCGCGCCGCGCCGGCTGGGCTTGCGCGTGGCGTCGGCCTCGATGGCCTGACGCGCGTTCCGCATCAGATTGACCAGGATGCGGTGCAGCTGGTCGCCGTCGGCCTGGACGGAGAACCGGGCGGGGATGACCCTGGCCAGCCGCACGCTCTGCGGGTCCAGGCCCGCGTCCTCGGCGGCGGCGACCACGGCTGGGCCCAGGGCGATGCGGTCGATGACGGGGGCCGGTTCCTCGGACTTGCCGTAGTCCAGGACGTTCCTGGCGAGCGCCGCCGCCCGCCCCAGGGCCCGCTCCAGCCGGGGCAGGGCCTTGGCGACCTGGGGGTCGGGCGAGGCCGCCAACCTCTCAGAGGCAAGCTGGGCGGAGGTCAGCATGTTGCGGAGGTCGTGGTTGATCTTGGCCACCGCCTGTCCCAGCGCCACCAGCCGGGACCGGGCGCGCAGGGACTGGCGGACCTCCTCCTGCATCCGGGCCAGTTCACGTTCGACCCGGCCGATCTCGTCCTGGCGGTCCGACGGCTCCGGCCCGGGCTGGAGCGGATCGGCCGCGAAGCTCTCGATCGATCGGGTCACGCGGCGAAGGGGGCGCAGCACGAGGAAGGCCAGGCCTGCGTACAGAAGGCCCCCCGCCGCCGCAGAGATGATCAGCGACACCAGAAGGCTGTTCAGCAGGAAGGCGCGCAGCTCCAGCCTCAGCGGTTCGGCGGGCGCGACCACGTCGATGAAGTCGCCGGTACGGTAGCGCGGGGCGGCGCGGACGCGGATCGAACGGTCAGGGCCCGCCATCAGGGTCTCGATCGGCTCCCACAGCCGGGCCCCGGTGTTGCGCCGTCGCAGGTCGATGAAGTCCGGCGCGCGGGGCAGGTCCGGCGCGCGCAGCAGCTGGCGCATCACCCCCTGGTCGGAGATGGCGACGGCCGAAACGCCGCCGATGCGCAGCAGCTGTTCGGCCGTCTCGTCATCGACGGCGTTGTAGGGCAGGGCCTCGACGCCGACCGAGGCCAGTTCGGCGGCCTGAAGCCGGTCCTGGAGCCAGGTCTCGTGGAAGTTGGCGGCGTTGGGCAGCATGATCAGGGCCCCCACCGCCAGGGTGAACAGGACGGTCAGGATCAGAAGCCGCGACTGCAGCCCGTCCGGGGGATTGATCCGCAGCCGTCCACGCCAGTCCGTGGAGGTCAGCAGGCGGTTCAGAAGGCCGCCGGGGCTGTCGGGCGGCGCGCTCACGGTGTCGCGGCCCCCGGCAGGCGGCGCTGCACGGCCTTCAACGCCAGCGGCAGGATGACCGCCAGGACGAATACCCCCAACATGGGGGCCCAGAATTGGCCGAACAGGGCCTGGACGTCCGGGTTCGGGTCGTCGGCCAGCAGAGTGTTCAGCCGTGCCCCGATCCAGCAGTAGATGATGTGGGCGGGCAGAAGGCCGATGACTGTCGCCATGGTGTACGGTGCCAGTCGAACCGCCATGATCCCGGCCGCCACATTGATCATGTGGAACGGCACCACGACCGCGAGGCGTGAGGCCAGGACATACCAGAAAGTGTCCTTGTCGATGGTCTGGCAGACCTTGCGCAACAGGCCTTCGTCGCGTTCGGCCTTGCGACGCAGCTCCTCGCCCAGCGCCGAACGGGCGACGGCGTAGACGATCAGGGCGCCGACCGTGGCGGCGATCGAGGTCGAGATCCCGCCGACCCAGGGTCCGAACAGATAGCCGGCGGTGATGGTCAGAAAGAAGACGCCGGGCACGACGCTGGCCGTCAGCACGGCGAAGGCCGCCATCATCAGCAGCAGGGCGACCCCATAGTTGTCGGCCGTGAAGGCCCGAAGCGCCCCGCCGTGCTCGCGCAGGGTGTCCAGCGAGAGATAGCGGTTCCAGCCCATGGCGAAGATCAGCGCGATCACCGCGCCGAGCAGAACAAGGGGGACGAACCGGGACAGACGCTTCATAGTCATTCCAACGCCCGAAACCCCGGGTCCGGCCGGTCTGTCGGCGTTGACAGCCGCGACCATGGCCCTTATACGCCCGCCCTTCCCGCGACGGACGCCTTCTTGGTCCGGCCGCGCCATTGTATTCAACGTCAGGAGCCGACCGTGAAGCGGACCTATCAGCCGTCGCGACTCGTGCGCAAGCGCCGTCACGGCTTCCGTTCGCGGATGGCCACCAAGAACGGCGCCAAGATCGTCGCCCGCCGCCGCGCCAAGGGCCGCAAGCGCCTGACGGCGTAAGCATTGCCCTTCTCCCCTTGCGGGAGAAGGTGGCCGAGCGCAGCGAGGTCGGATGAGGGGTGCAACTCGGTTTCGCCGATGAGCCTCTCGACCGACCAGAGCCTTCGTCGCGCCGTACCCCTCATCCGGCCCTCCGGGCCACCTTCTCCCGCAAGGGGGGAAGGGACGTGAAGGGATCGCCGATTCAAAGCCAACCCACAATCCGACGCCTGACCAAGCGGCCCCAGTTCCTGGCGGCCGCGAAGGGCGTTTCGCTGTCGCGTGGCGCGGTCTTCATCCAGAGGCTGGACCGCCGGGACGAAGACCCCGCGATCGGCGTCGGCTTCACCGCCACGCGCAAGATCGGCGGGGCGGTGGTCCGCAATCGGGCCAAGCGGCGTCTGCGTGAGGCGGCGCGGGCGCTGGTGCCCCTGCATGGCGTGGCTGGAAGCGACTATGTACTGGTCGCGCGCCAGGGCACGGCGGATCGCCCGTGGGACCGTCTGCTTGACGATGTGGCGTCTGCCCTTACAAGGCTGGCCACGCTCGGCGGCGCGGACCCCTCGCGTTCGCGCGCCCCGGTGCCCATCTCCGATCTCCCGACCCCTCAGGACCGCTGACCCGCATGAAGAACGAGAACACGCGCAACACGGTGATCTTCATCGTGTGCACGGCGGCGATCCTGCTCTTGTATCAGATCTTCGTCCTCGGACCGCAGGCCGAGCAGCAGCGCGCGGCCGCCCTGGCCAGCCAGGCCGAGCGGACGGTCGATGCCGACGGCGACCTGGCCGTGCCGACCACGGCGCCGGCCCCTTCAGCAGCCATATTCACCGAGGACCGCGCCGAGGCCCTGGGCGGCGTCGCGCGCGTGCCGATCCGCACCGGTCGTCTGCAGGGCTCGCTGTCGCTGCAGGGCGGGCGGATCGACGACCTGTTCCTGACCGACTACCGCGAGACGCTGGACGATCCCGCCCCGGTCGAGCTGTTCCGGCCGCAGGGGATGGAGCACGCCTTCCTGGCCCAGTTCGGCTGGACCGGCCCCAATGTCGTGGGCGGCGTTCCCGGGCCCAACACCCTCTGGCGGCTGACCGGCGGATCGACCCTGACGGCCGCCACCCCCGTCACCCTGACCTGGGACAACGGCCAGGGCCTGCGCTTCACCCGCGTGGTCTCGGTGGACGAGAACTACATGTTCACCCTGACCGACACGGTCGCCAACCTGGGCGCCGCGCCGATCGTCATCGCCCCCTATGGCCGGATCGAGCGCCAGGGCGTGCCCGACACCCTGGGCAAGAACCAGATCCTGCACGAGGGCGGCATCGGCACTTTCGGCGAACCCGGCGACTACGCCACCACCCAGCTGAAGTACGGCGACTGGACCAAGAAGCCGCGCGAACAGTTCGAATCCACCGGCGGCTGGCTGGGCATCACGGACAAATACTGGCTGGCGGCCCTGATCCCCGATCAGAACGAGACGGTCGAGGCCGAGTTCGTCGCGCGTGACGCCGGCGGTGTGGCGCTGCGCGAGGCGCGCATTCTGGGCGAGGCGCGGACGATCAATCCGGGCCGCCAGATCACCGAGACCCAGCGTCTGTTCGCCGGCGCCAAGCGGAACGAGATCCTGTCCGATTACGAAGAAGCGCTCGGTCTGCCGCGCTTCGTCTACGCCATCGACTGGGGCTTCCTGTTCTTCCTGACGCGTCCGATCTTCCTGCTGGTGCACTGGTTCCAGGGGCTGGTCGGCAACTTCGGCGTCGCCATCCTGCTGCTGACCCTGACCATCAAGCTGATCATGTTCCCGCTGGCCAACAAGAGCTACGAGAGCCTGTCGAAGATGCGCAAGCTCCAGCCGCAGATGGAGAAGATCAAGACGCAGTTCAAAGACGACCCCCAGAAGCAGCAGCAGGAGACGATGGCGCTCTATCAGCGCGAGAAGATCAATCCGCTGGCGGGCTGCCTGCCCATCCTGGTCCAGATCCCGGTCTTCTATGCCCTGTACAAGGTGCTGTTCGTCACCATCGAGATGCGGCACGCGCCCTTCTTCGGCTGGATCCGCGACCTGTCGGCGCCCGATCCGACCAACATCTGGACCCTGTTCGGCCTGATCCCGTGGGATCCGGGTTCGCTGCCCCTGTTGGGGTCGCTCCTGACCAACTCCGGCGGGGGCTTCACCCTGGGCCTGAGCGTGCTGGCCATCTTCTACGGATTCACCATGTGGCTGCAGCAGGCGATGAACCCGCCCATGCCCGATCCGGTCCAGCGCCAGATCTTCGCGTGGATGCCGGTGGTGTTCACCTTCATCATGGCGGTCTTCCCGGCGGGCTTGCTGGTCTACTGGGCCTGGAACAACGTGCTCTCGATCGCCCAGCAGTATTTCATCATGCACCGCTTCGGGGCCGAGAACCCGATCGACGATTTCATCGCCAGGCTGAAGAACAAACCGGCATGACGGAGTATTCCGACGAAGACCTCGAGGCCGCGCGGGTGCTGTTCGCGCGGCCGGCGACCTTCGTCCTGGGGTGCGCCAAGATCGAGCAACTGCCCGAGCCCGACCTGCCCGAGATCGCCTTCGCCGGCCGCTCCAACGTCGGCAAGTCCAGCCTGATCAACGGTCTGGTCGGCATGTCCAAGCTGGCGCGGGCCTCCAACGAGCCGGGCCGCACGCGCGAGGTCAACTTCTTCGACCTGGACGGCAAGATGCGGCTGGTCGACCTGCCCGGCTACGGCTGGGCCAAGGCGTCCAAATCGACGGTGCGTCAGTTCCAGAACCTGGGCCGGGACTATCTGCGTGGCCGGGTGACGCTGAAGCGGGTCTATCTGCTGATCGACAGCCGCCATGGGCTGAAGAGCGTCGACACCGAGGCGCTGGATGCGCTGGACCTGGCGGCGGTCAGCTATCAGATCGTTCTGACCAAGGCCGACAAGATCAAGGCCCACGAGCGCGAGACGGTGCGCGAGGCGACGTTGAAAGCGGTGTCCAAGCGGCCCGCCGCCTTCCCCGCCGTCGCCGTGACTTCGGCCGAGAAGGGGATGGGCCTGCCCGAGCTCCGCGCCGAGATCATGCGGACGACCGGCGCCGAACTCTAGCCGCGCGGCGAGCGTTAGCGCCCTATCAGGCGAAGACGCCCGCCAGCTGCAGGCCCTGAAAGCCCGCGAGCAGGATCAGCAGACCGCCGACACCATAGGTCAGGGCCTGACGGGGCAGGGTCTTGGTGATCCACCCCGCGAAAGGCGCGGCCAGAAGCCCCCCCACGACCAGTCCGCCGATGGCGGCGGCGTGGTTCTCGAGCGCGCCCGCCTCTTCCCAATGGCCGGTGAGCAGCGACCAGACGAAGGTGGCTGAGATGGCCACGGTCAGGAAGAACTCCGCGGTGTTCACCGTGCCGATGGCGCGGCGCGGTTCGGCCCCGGCGCCCACCATGGTCGAGGAGACCGTGGGGCCCCAGCCGCCACCGCCGATGGCGTCCAGAAAGCCGCCGATCAGCCCCAGGGGGGCCACGGCCCACTGATGGATGCGCCTTGGCTTCACGTCGTGGCCGGCCTTCCACAGGATGTAGACGCCCATGACGGCGAGGTAGGCGATGATGAAGGGCTTGACCACGTCGCCCTCCAGGCCCGCGAGGACGTAGGCTCCCACGATGCCGCCGATCACGCCGGCGATCGCCAGGGGGACGAACAGCCGCCACTCGACGTTCTTGTGCAGGACATGCGAACTGGCCGAAGCGGCGGTGGTGAAGACTTCGGCCCCGTGGACACTGGCCGAGGCGACCGAGGGCGGCACGCCGAGCGCCAGCAGCACGGACGAGGAAATGACGCCATAGGCCATGCCCAGGGCCCCATCCACGGCCTGAGCGACCACACCGACCAGCATAAACGTCAGGAAGGTGTCCATTCGGGCCTCGGAAGGTCGCCGATCGCGCCCCACGGCACAGCTAATGCGTAAGCTGCGGTCTGGTAACGGGGGGCGGCGTCGAATTTTTCTGTCCGTCTACCGCAGTCCTCCGCCGCATCGACAGTCCGCGCCACGCGCGATATGGGTCCGCCCCTTCGCTGAAACCGGTCCTTTTCCCCTTTGCGTCTGCCCCAGTCCAAGCTCGATCAGGTCCTCGACCGCTTCCACCAGGTGGAGGCGCGGATGGGGGCGGCCACCGATGGCCAGGAGATCGTGCGCCTGTCCAAGGAGCACGCCGAGATGAAGCCGGTCGCCGACGCCGTCATGGCGCTGGCGCGGGCCCGGTCCGATATCGAGGAGCTGCAGGCCATGGCGGCCGACCCCGAGATGGCGGCCATGGCGGCCGACGAGCTGGAGGTATTGAACGCCCGGCTGCCGGACATGGAGCGCGATGTCGCCCTGCTCCTGGCACCGCGCGACGCCGACGAGAACGCCTCGGCCGTGCTGGAAGTCCGCGCCGGCACCGGCGGCGATGAGGCGGCCCTGTTCGCCGGCGACCTGTTCCGCATGTACAGCCGCTATGCCTCCACCCGCGGCTGGCGGGTCGAGATCGACAGTGCGACCGAAGGCGAGGTCGGGGGCTACAAGGAGATCATCGCCACCGTGACGGGCGATGGCGTGTTCGGCCGCCTGAAGTTCGAAAGCGGCGTCCACCGGGTCCAGCGCGTGCCCACGACCGAGGCCGGCGGGCGTATCCACACCTCGGCGGCGACGGTGGCGGTCCTGCCCGAGGTCGAGGACGTCGAGATCGACATTCAGGACAAGGACATCCGCATCGACACCTACCGGGCCTCGGGCTCGGGCGGGCAGCACGTCAACAAGACGGATTCAGCCGTGCGCATCACCCACCTGCCGACCGGCATCGTGGTGACGTCGTCCGAGAAGTCCCAGCACGTCAATCGCGACAAGGCGATGAAGAACCTGCGGGTGCGCCTGTACGACCAGCAGCGCCAGGCCAAGGACGCGGCCCGGTCGGACGCGCGCAAATCCCAGGTCGGGTCCGGCGACCGGTCAGAGCGCATCCGGACCTACAACTTCCCGCAGGGGCGGGTCAGCGACCACCGGATCAACCTGACCCTGCACAGCCTGCCGCAGATTCTGGAAGGGGACCTCGACCCCCTGCTGAACGCCCTGATCGCCGAGGATCAGGCCGCGCGGCTGTCCGATCTCGAGGCGGAATTCGCCTGAGGTCAGGCGGTTTCGTCTTCGGGCGGCTGCCAGTCGGGGTGATCGACGTCTTCGCCCCGGGCCTTGGCTTCCTTCTTGGCCAGCTTGGCGGCGGCCTTGCGGGCGGCCTTTTCGGCGTCGGCCTTGTCGCGTTCCATCCGCTCGAAGCTATAGTTGGGTTTTCTGGCCATGGGCGTCCTTTTTGTTGGCGCTAACGCTCGGCTCGCATTCCTCGAAAGGATTTTGGGCCTCGCTGCTTGAGCGCGGAGTGTCGTCCCGGCGAAAGCCGTCGGCGCTATGCCCCAATGTGGGGTGGTCCGGCCGTTCAGTCCACCGCGATGATTTCGACCGACTGTCCGGCGACCGTCGCCTCGTCGCCGACGCCCTTGCCGATCAGGGCGCGCGTCAGGGGCGAGACATGGCTGACCGAGCCGTTCGCGGGATCGGCCTCGTCCTCGCCGACGATGCGCCAGGTCTGGGTGCGGCCGTCGTCGCGCTCGATGGTGACGGAGCCGCCGAAGCGGACGCGACCGTCGGCGGGGCTCTCTACCACCTGGGCGGTGGCGCGGCGGGCGGACCAGTAGCGCAGGTCGCGCGTGGCGCGAGCCATGGCGGTGCGGTCGGCCTCGATCGAACCCCTGGCCTGGGCGGCGGCATAGGCTGCGCGCGCCTCCGCCAGGGCGGCGTCGATGGCCGCCAGCCCGGCGGGCGTGACCAGATTGGGATGCGGAGAGATCGGGCGGTCCGGCAGATCGGCCGCCGTGGCCTCCAGATCCTCCTCGCGGGTGAAGGCGACGCTCATGGGGTCCAAGCGTATGCGGCACACGGACGTTCCGCCGCAAGCGTCTCCCTCCCCCTTGGGGGAGGGCAGGTCGCGAAGCGACCGGGTGGGGCGGTCCAGAGGCCGTCGGGGCCGCCCCCACCCGGCCTCGCTGCGCTCAGCCACCCTCCCCGGGACGGGGAGGGAGACGAGCCTTTCCCGCCGCGCTACACCCCGCCGATGAGCAGCCTCGACCCCGTCCATGTCATCGGCGCCGGCCCGGCCGGGCTGATGGCTGCCGAGACGCTGGCCCGGGGCGGGGCCAGGGTGGTGGTGCACGACCGCATGCCGTCGGTGGGCCGCAAGTTCCTGATGGCCGGTCGCGGCGGGCTCAATCTGACCCACTCCGAGGCCCCGGACGCCTTCGTCGGCCGCTATGGCGAGCGCCGGGCAGAGATCGCGCCGTGGCTCGAGGCTTTCTCCCAGAGCGACCTGATCGCCTGGGCCGAGGGGCTGGGGCAACCGACCTTCGTCGGGTCGTCGGGCCGCGTGTTCCCCCGGGCGATGAAGGCCTCGCCCCTGCTGCGGGCCTGGCTCGCACGTCTGGCGGATCTGGGCGTCGAGGTCCGCGCGCGGTCTCGCTGGATCGGCTGGCGCGACGGCGACTTAGTGTTCGAGACACCGGCGGGCGAGCGGGTGGAGCGCCCTTCTGCGACCGTGCTGGCCTTGGGCGGGGCGAGCTGGCCCCGGCTGGGGTCGGATGGAGCGTGGGTCCCCTGGCTGGAGGGCGCGGGCGTGCCGGTCCAGCCCCTGGTGCCCGCCAACGCAGGCTTCGACGTGGATTGGTCGCCGGTCCTGATCGACCGGTTCGCCGGGGCGGTGCTGAAGCCCGCGGCGCTGAGCTTCGGCGGACAGACGGTCCGGGGCGAGTTGATCGTCACCCGCTATGGCATCGAAGGCGGGGCGGTCTATGCCCTGTCGGCGGCGCTGCGAGAGGCGATCGCCCGGGACGGATCGGCGATCCTGACGGTCGATCTGCGTCCGGACCTGACCGAGGAGGCGCTAGCCGAACGGCTGGCGCGGCCACGCGGCAAGGACAGCGTCACCAACCATCTGAGGAAGGCGGGGGGCCTGTCGCCGGTCGCCGTCGCCATCCTGCGCGAGATCGGCGAGGTGCCGCCGGGCGCGCCCAAGCTGGCCAAGCGGATCAAGGCGGTGCGGCTGACGCTGACCGGGATCCAGGGTCTGGAGCGGGCCATTTCCTCGGCGGGCGGGGTGCGGTTCGAGGGCGTCGGTCCATCGTTGATGCTGACGGCGCGGCCGGGGGTCTTCGTCGCCGGGGAGATGATCGACTGGGAGGCCCCGACCGGCGGCTATCTGTTGCAGGCCAGCCTGGCCTCGGGCGTCGTCGCCGGGCACGGCGCGCTGGAGTGGCAGGCGTCGCAATCGGCCGCTAGGGAAGGCGCATGACCGACCTGCCCGACATCTCCGGCCACTGCCCGCCGCGTCTGTCCGCCGTGAAGGACGCCTTCGCCGACAACTTCACCGATGCGCCCGACGGGCTCAACGAACAGGCGGCGCGGTTTTCGGTGGTGATCGAGGGCGAGGTCGTCGTCGACCTGTGGGCGGGTCACGCCGATCCGGCCGGGGCGGTACCGGCGACCGAGCGGACGCTGATGCCCGTTTTCTCGACCGGCAAGGCGGTGATGGCGCTGCTGATGGCCTCGGCCGTGGAGCGCGGCAAGCTGGCCTATGAGGAGAAGATCGCCCACCTGTGGGCCGCCTTCGGCGCGAACGGCAAAGGGGAGGTGACGGTGGCCCAGCTGCTGTCACACCAGTCGGGCCTGCCGGGCTTTTCCGAGACGGTGGAGCCGGCGATCTGGTTCGACCGGCAGGCGGTGCTGGACCGGCTGTCGGCCCAGGCCCCGATGTGGCCGCCGGGCACGGGCTCGGGCTATCACCCCATCACCGTCGGCTATCTGGCCAATGAGGTGTTCCGTCTGGCGGACGGGCGGACCCTGGGGCGGGCCCTGGCCGAGGACTTCGCCCGGCCGTTCGATCTGGACCTGTGGATCGGCCTGCCCGTGGCCGAACATGGGCGGGTCGCGGCGCTGAGGAAGCCGTCCAAGGCGACGGACCTGGGGACCATCGACGCGATCAAGAAGGCGGCTTTCCTCGACAAGGGCTCGGCCCCCGGCGGGCGAGGCTCGGCCGAGTGGCGCTCCATCGAGATCCCCTCGGCCAACCTGCACGGCACAGCGCGGGATCTGGCGCGGATCTTGGGCATCGTCGCCAACGACGGGATGCTGGACGGAAAGCGGGTGCTGTCGCCGACCGTCCTCGCCGAGGCGACGCGCGAGCGGGTGGCGGGCCAGGACAAGGTCCTGCCCTTCGTCATGAGCTGGGCGGCGGGGTTCACGCGGAACGCCGGTCTGGACATCTTCGGCCCGAACCCGGAGGCGGTGGGCCACTGCGGCTGGGGCGGCTCCTGCGCCTTCGCCGATCCGGCCAAGAAGCTCTCGGCGGCCTATGCCATGACCCGCCAGTCGCCCTATCTGATCGGCGACCCTCGCGCGCAACGGTTGATCCAGGCGCTTTACGCGGCCTTCTGAGGCCGACCGGGCGCGGTCAGGAGGCCGATCGCCCCGGCGAGGATGGCGCAGGCCCCGGACACGGTCATCACCGCGCGGAAGGCCGCGTGAAAGGCGTCGATGGCGGCCTCCTCCAGCCCGCCGTCGCCCGCCATGACCTGGCCCAGGGTCGCGCGCGCGTCCGGCTGGTCCAGCAGGGCCACGAACACCGCCGACAGGACGACGCCCAGCAGGGCCACGGCCAGCAGACCCGCCACCCGCGCCACGGCGTTGTTGACGCCGGAGGCGACGCCCGTCTTGCCCGGTTCGACCGCCCCCATCACCGCCCCCGTCAGGGGGCCGACGGCCAGGGTCATGCCGATCGCCATGACCGTCATCCCCGCCAGAGGCCCGTCGATATATCCAGCCCCGCGCCCGGGAAGGGCGAGCATCAGAAGGCCGATGCCTGCCAGCACAGGACCGACGCCGAGCGACAGCCGCGCGCCGAAGCGATCGGCGATCCGCCCCGCCAGGCCCGAGAACAGCCCCATGACCACGGCGAAAGGAAGCATGGCCGCCCCCGCCTCGGTCGCGCTCCACCCCTGAACCCGGATCAGGTCGAAGTGCAGGAAGAACATGGCGCCGCCCAGGGCGAAATAAAGCAGCAGGGTCAACAGGTTGATTCCACTGAACACGGACGACCGGAACAGGCTCAACGGCATCATCGGATGGGCTTCGCGCGCCTCGGCCCACAGAAAGCCTCCGAGCAGGCCCACCCCGCCGGCCAGGCCCGCCAGCACAGCGGGGGAGGTCCAGCCCAGATCCGGCGCGGCCGTCAGGCTCCAGGTCAGGGCGGCGAGGCCCGCCACGGCCAGCACCGCCCCCGGCACGTCCAGACCCCGGGCCTCGGGATCGCGGCTCTCCGGGACGCGGGCGGCCACCGCCACCGTCAGGGCCGCGAGGGGGACGTTGATCCAGAAGATGGCCCGCCAGTCCGCGTTGTCCGACAACCAGCCCCCGACCAGCGGCCCGGCCATGCCGAACAGGGCCCCGGCCCCGGCCCAGGTCCCGAAGGCCCGCCCCCGTTCCTCGGGCGGAAAGCTCGCCCCGATCAGCGCCAGCGCCCCGGGCGTCAGCAGGGCGGCGCCGACGCCCTGGATCGCCCGGCCGACGATCAGCAACTCGGCCGTCGGAGTCAGGCCGCAGGCGACCGAGGCCAGGGCGAACAGGATCACGCCGATCAGGAAGACCCGCTTCCTGCCGAACCGGTCGCCCGCCGCGCCGCCGGTCAGGACCAGCGCCCCGAGCGTCAGCAGATAGGCGTTGGAAATCCATTGGGCCGCCGCCGGGCCCGCCCCCAGGTCCCGCTGGATGGCTGGCAGGGCGACGCCCAGGGCCGAGCCGTCGATGAAGGTCAGGGACGAGCCCAGGACGGTGGCGGCCAGGATGGCGCGCTTGCGGCTCGCGGAAAGGGGCGGGGTCCCGGCTGCGATCGACTGGACCTGACCGGCCTCGCAGGGCGGACGCTGGGGACCGTGCATGACGCCTCCGGGTTGGACCGGAAGGCTAGACCGGCTGGGCGGCCTCGGCGAGGGCCCTCCGGGCCGCCCGGGCCCGCATGATGGCGGCGGCGGCGAAGACGCCTGCGCCGAGCCAGATGAAGGCAAAGGACACGCCTCTCAGCACGGTGAAATCCTCGCCCGTGGCCAGGCCGACGCAGAACTGCAGCGTGGGCGCCAGGAACTGGATGAAGCCCATGGTCGACAGGGGCATCCGTCGGGCGGCGAAGGCGAACAGGGCCAGGGGCAGAACCGTCGCCGGGCCGTTCAGCAGGGCCCAGCCGAAACCCTCGGCCGAGGCGAAGCCGTGCCCCTGACCCGCCATCTGCAGCCAGGCGACATAGGCGATCCCGAACGGCACCAGGATCAGGCATTCGATGAACAGCCCGGCCTGGGCCTCGACCGGCACCCGCTTCTTGATGACGCCATAGGCCCCGAAGCTGAAGGCCAGCATCAGGCTGATCCACGGTGGGCGGCCCAGCGCCAGGGCCTGGAACAGCACGCCCACCGCCGCCAGGCCGATGGCCACCCAGCCCCAGCGGTCGATCCGCTCGCGGAACAACCACAGCCCCACGACCATGTTGAGCAGCGGGTTGATGTAGTAGCCCAGGCTGGCTTCCAGCGTGGCCTGGTGCGTCGTGGCCCAGACATAGACGCCCCAGTTGAAGGCGATCAGCACCGTGGCGAGCGCCAGCCAGGCCAGGGTGCGCGGCTGCGACAGCGCCGTCCGCACCTGCCCGGACTGGCTGGCGAGCAGGACCAGCCCGCCAGCGAAGAGCACCGACCACAGGGCGCGGTGCGACAGGATTTCGGCCGAGTCGAAACCGATCGCCGCCTGTCCCATGAACAGCAACGGCATGAAGCCCCAGATGACGTAACATCCTAGGGCGGACAGGAAGGGGGCCTGGGCTTTGGAGACGGTCATGAGGTTATCCCCTCTCCCGGGCGGGAAAGGGTGATCAGACCGTGATCGACCGATAGCCGCTCTTGGGCTTGATGGTCCCCGTCTCGTCCAGAAGCTGGGCGATCTGGACGGCGTTCAGGGCCGCGCCCTTCCTCAGATTGTCCGAAACCACCCAGAAGCACAGACCGTTCTCGACCGTGTGGTCCTTGCGGATGCGGCTGACATAGACGGCGTGCTCGCCGGCGGCGTCGACGGGGGTGATGTAGCCGTCGTGTTCCTGCTTATCGACCACCAGGACGCCGGGGGCCTCGCGCAGGATAGCGCGGGCCTCGTCGGGGCTGATCGGCCGGTCGAACTCGACCGTCACGGCCTCGGAGTGGCCGACGAAGACCGGCACGCGCACGCAGGTCACCGTCAGCTTGATCGCCGGGTCCAGCATCTTGTGGGTCTCGTCCCACATCTTGGCTTCCTCGTCGGTATAGCCGTCGTCGCGGAACGACCCGATCATGGGAATGACGTTGAAGGCGATCTGCTTGGGGAACTTCTTGGGGCGCGCGTCGCCCAGGCCATAGATGGCCTTGGTCTGGTTCCACAGCTCGTCCATGCCCTCCTTCCCGGCCCCGGAAACGGACTGGTAGGTCGAGACGACCGCCCGCTTGATCTTCGCCGCGTCATGCAGGGGCTTCAGCGCCACGACCAGCTGGGCGGTCGAGCAGTTGGGGTTGGCGATGATGTTCTTCTTGGTCGCCAGTCTGATCGCGTCGGGGTTCACCTCGGGCACGATCAGAGGCACGTCCGGATCGCGCCGGAAGGCCGAGGAATTGTCGATCACGATCGGGCCCATCTTGCCGATCTTCTCGGACCATTCGCGCGAGACGTCGCCGCCGGCCGACATCAGGACGATGTCGACCTTGGAAAAGTCGAAGCTGTCGATGACCTCGCATTTGATGGTCTTGTCGCCCCAGGCCACCTCGATGCCCTTGGATTTGCGCGACGCCACGGCGTGCATCTCGTCCACGGGGAACTGCAGTTCCTCCAGGATGGTCAGCATTTCGCGCCCGACGTTGCCGGTCGCGCCCACGATGGCGATCTTGTAGCCCATGGCTGTTCCTTAATGCGCTAACGCTCGCGACGCGGTCGCTCGCTGCTTGAGCGCGGTTTGGGGAGTAGGCCGAACGCGAGCGCCCGGCTCGTCGCATTTATGCCTTCGCGTGTGCGAAGCAACCGCTTTTCAGCGGCGGCGGGCCTCGTTAAGCCCGCTTCTCATGGGATCCCGCACGCGTGCCGCCTATCAGAAACGGTTGAAGGACGGACGGCTGACGGCCGATCCGGCGCAGGCGGGGGCGGTCGACGCCCTGTCCCGGCTGGAGACGGACCTCGGCAAGCGGGGTCTGTTCGGAGGCCGGCCCGAGGTGCGCGGCGTCTATCTGTGGGGACCGCCGGGTCGGGGCAAGTCCATCCTGATGGATCTGTTCTTCGCCTGCGCGCCGGAGAAGCGAAAGACGCGCGCCCATTTTCACGCCTTCATGGGCCAGGTCCACGACCTGATCCGCCAGTGGCGTGAGGGCGACAAGCGCGCCCGGCAGGCTGTGTTCGGCACGCACAGGGGCGACGACCCGATCGAGCCGGTCGCGGCCCTGATCGCGTCGGAGGCGCGGCTGCTGTGCTTCGACGAGCTGCAGGTGACCGACATCGCCGACGCCATGATCCTCGGTCGGCTGTTCGACGCCCTGTTCGAGCGGAAGGTCGTGGTCTGCATCACGTCGAACCGCGCGCCGGACCAGCTCTACAAGGACGGGATCAACCGGCCGCTGTTCGTGCCCTTCATCGATCGCATCGTCGAACGTTGCCAGGTGGTGGAGCTGAAGGGCGCGCGCGACTGGCGGCTGGACCGGATGCGCGCGTCGCGGTTCTGGTACAACGGCGAAGGCGAGGCCCGGCGAACGGGCTTCGAAATGCTCTGGACCGATCTGAAGGGCGAGATGCCCGAATGCCCGGCGACGCTGCATATCCTCGGCCGTGACGTTACGATCCAGAGGACGGCGGGTGGGCTGGCGCGGGCGACGTTCTCCGAGCTCTGCGACCGGCCTCTGGGATCGCGCGACTATCTGGCGATCGCGGCGCGCTTCCACACCCTGTTCATCGAGGACATCCCTCTGCTGACCCCTGACAGGCGTCAGGCGGCGAACCGGTTCGTGACCCTGATCGACACCCTGTATGAGGCGCGCCGCCGTCTGGTCGCCCTGGCGGCAGGCGCGCCGGAGGCCCTCTATCCGGCCGGTGACGGAGCCTTCGAGTTCCAGCGGACAGTGTCGCGCCTCAATGAGATGCAGGGCGCGGCCTGGCTGGATCAGGCCCAGACCGAGACGCTGGACGCACCGGTCGTTGCGTCGCCGCAATCGGCGCTAGACTGACCGGATCGACCCTCAGGATTTCAAGATGAAGCTGTTCGCCCTGATCGCCGCCCCTGTCGCGGCCCTGAGCCTGCTGGTCCAGCCCGCCCTGGGTCAGGACACCGCGTCCGCGCGCTGGTCGGGCCTGCCGGTGGCCGAGATTACGGGCCGACTGACGGCGGCGGGGCTGACGGTGTCGGAGCCCCAGACCTCGGGTGATCGGGTCTATGTGCGGGTGGACGACGGACCGCTTCGCTGGGTCCTGACGCTGTTCTCCTGCACCGGAGGGGCCTGCCCCGACGTGCAGTTCACCGCCGCCTTCACAGGGCCCCAGGCGACCGAGGCCGTCATCGGCCGCTGGAACGGCGAGCGCCGCTTCGTGAAGGCCTTCTACGCCGCGCCGGAGGAGGGCACGACGGCGCCCGGTCAGGCGGTGGCGCAGTACGACGTGCTGCTGAACCAGGGCGGCGGCGGTGCCCAGTTGGACGACCACATTCAGGTGTGGCGCAGCCTTGCCATCGACCTCGGCCGGACGGTGAGCCCACAGGCGCAATAGTCTCCTCCCCGCGCCGAAGGCGGGGGGAGGTGGCAGCGAGCCCTTGCGAGCTGACGGAGGGGTTCTGAACGCGGCGCGATCGCGTGCGCGGCGCGAGCCCCTCTGTCTCTCCGCTTCGCTCCGAGCAACCTCCCCATCGCTGCGCGACAGGGAGGAGACGGGTCAAGCCAGACTCGGTTCGATATCCTTGCAGGCCTGGATCAGGCCCTTCACCGACTCCACCGACTTCTTGAACATCGCCTTCTCGTCATCGTTGGTCGTGAACTCGATGATCTTCTCGACGCCGCCGGCGCCCAGCAGGGCGGGCACGCCGACGTAGAGGTCCGACAGGCCGTACTCGCCCGACAGCCAGACGGCGCAGGGCAGGACGCGCTTCTCGTCCTTCAGATAGGAGCGGGCCATGGCGACAGCGCTCTCGGCCGGGGCGTAGAAAGCCGAGCCCGTCTTCAGCAAGGCCACGATCTCGCCGCCGCCCTTGCGCGTGCGATCGACGATGGCGTCCAGCTCCTCTTGCGTCATGAAGCCGGCCTTGACCGCGTCAGGCAGGGGCAGGCCGCCGACGGTGGAGTGGCGCACCATCGGCACCATGTCGTCGCCGTGGCCACCCAGCGTCCAGGCGTGGATGTCCTGCACCGAGACGCCAGTCTTCTCGGCCAGGAAATAGGCGAAGCGGGCCGAGTCCAGCACGCCGGCCATGCCGACGACCTTCTCCTTGGGCAGGCCCGAGAACTTCTGCAGGGCCCAGACCATGGCATCCAGCGGGTTGGTGATGCAGATGACGAAGGCGTTGGGCGCATGCGCCTTGATGCCCTCGCCGACGGCCTTCATGACCTTCAGATTGATGCCGATCAGGTCGTCGCGGCTCATGCCCGGCTTCCTCGGCACGCCGGCGGTGACGATGCAGACGTCGGCGCCCGCGATGTCGGCATAGTCGTTGGCGCCCTTCAAAGCCACGTCGGCGCCGAAGACGGCCGAGGCCTCGGCGATGTCCAGCGCCTTGCCCTGGGGCGTGCCCTCGGCGATGTCGAACAGGATGACGTCGCCCAGGGCTTCGCGCGCCACGACATGGGCCAGGGTGCCGCCGATCATTCCGGCGCCGATAAGGGCGATCTTGGCTCTGGCCATGGAGGTCTCCTTCTTGTTGGCCTACCGCGCTGAGCGCTGCTTGAGGCCGGGGCTTGCTGCGGTGCGATGTCAGAAATCGTCGGGCGGCGGTCTAGACCCCATGAGGCAAGGTCGCAAGCGGGCGAGGCGGGGCTTTACCGACGGGCCGGGTCTTGCGAGCCTCTGGCCCGAACACGAAGGAGCAAGCCGATGCGTGCCGTCCTCGCCGCCGCCCTGTTGTCGACCATCGCCGTCCCGGCCCTGGCCCAGACGCCGCCGGCAACCATCGGCCAGCAATACGTCCCGGCCCCGTGGTGGATGCGCGATCCGGTCATCGCCTCCATTGGCTATGTCCGGGTTGAGCTTCAGGCCAACCGCGCCCAGTTCTCGGCCAGTTTCCAGACCGTGGACCGCAGTGTCGCCGAGGCTTCCAGGAAGGCCGCCGACCAGATCCGCGCGCTCAGCCAGACGCTGGCGGCCTATGGCGTCGAGAACGTGCGGGTCGAGACGACCCTGTCGACCCAGCCCCTGTATGACCAGTACCGCGACGAGAACGGAATCCTGCGCGACAACACCCGGGCCGACCGGATCGAACGCTATCAAGCCCAGGCGACCATTCAGGTCCAGGTCCGCGACGTGTCCGTGCTGGAGCGGGTCTATGCGACGGTGGTGGCGTCCCAGCCGGCGTCGATCGGCCAGGTCTATTTCCAGCTGGAACCGGACAACGTCGCCAAGACCAATCTGGCCAATGAGGCCGTCCGCGATGCGGCGCGTCGGGCCCGGGCGGCGGCCGAGAACGCTGGCGCGGCCCTGGGCTCCGTCCGCGTGATCGATCCGACGGGGCGGGCATGCCAGACCGACGTCCTGGCGGGGTGGCCGTCGTATGGCGGGGGCGGGGGACAGGCGACGACGGTTGATGCCGAGGTGGTCGTGACGGGCAGTCGCATGAGGGCGATGGCTCCGCCCCCGCCGCCCCCACCCCCTCCGCCCGCGCCGGGCCAGGCCCCGTCCGAAGCCCAGATCGAGGCGGCGCGGCTGGCGCTGCAGCCGCCGCTGCAGGTCCTGACCGACCAGGCGTGCGTGGTCTACGGGCTCCAGTGACGATCTATGAGTTCCAGCCCGATGCCGCCTTCGAGGCCGGATCGGTCGTCGCCGCCGAATGGCCCCTGTGCCATGTCCGTCTCCAGGACGACGCCCGGTTTCCCTGGTTGATCCTTATGCCCCGGATCGAGGGGGCGACGGAGGTCGAGCACCTGACGGCGGCCGACCGTGTGGCCCTGGTGGAAGAGATCGTGCGGGCGGGGGCCTTGGTGCGCGCGCTGGGCCAGGCGGCCGGCCGGCCGGTCGACAAGCTGAATGTCGCCGCGCTGGGCAACGTCACGGCGCAGCTGCACGTCCACATCGTGGGGCGGCGGCGAGACGATCCCCTTTGGCCGGACCCGGTCTGGGGCCGGGGCGGGGGCGAGCGGTACGAGGCAGCGGCCCTGCGCGACGCGCTCGCGCGGGTCGCGCAGGACTGAGCGGCGGAGACGGTTAGCGGGTCAGGCGAACGGCCCGGATCTGGCCATCCTCGAACCAGGTTCCCTGCCAGAGATCACCCGCCGGCGTCAGTTCAAGCTGGGCGTCGCCCAGTGTCAGGACCAGCCGTCCCTCACCCTGGCTGGCCGCCTCGATCGGGGCTGTGCCGCCGGTGCCGCCGGTCCTGCGAAACGCCCCTTCGAGCGGTCGATCGGGGCTCCGGTCACTGAGCGAGAGTTGCAGGATCAGCCGCCCCTCGGCGTCGCGCAGCGTCCACAGACCGTCCAGCGGTCCCATCCGGGCGTCCATCGCGGCTTCGGCGTTGTCGACGCCCCGGTCGTAGGCGTTGTCGGCCGTCGATGGCGCGTGCTCGTAGCTGCGGCTGTAGTTCTCGACCGCGACCGGCGCGACGATCGGAGGTCGGCGTGGATCGCCCCCGCCGTCGCCCTCGGCCGTCACCCGGCCGAAGCTGGAGGGCGGCTCGAACGGTCGAACGGGCGGAGGCGCATAGACCTCCCGGGTGTAGGGAACCGCGCCGGCCTGTTGGACCGGCGAAACCGCGAGCAAAATCAGGGCGAACAGGCTCATGTCGCGAGACTGTCGTCCCGCGCGGCGCGCGACTAGAGCAAACAGGCGACACGCGAAAATGTGATCGGTTCCCCACGCGGCCCGACGAACTCGTGCGCTGCGGCCGTTTGCGCCGGCCGGTTTCGTTGACACCCCCCTGCGACCGTCCCTAAAGCCTGTCGCGCATCAGCCAACGCTTGATCTTCCAGGGTTTTTGAGAACCATTCGCATGTCGAACGCCTCCCCCGGCGCGCCGCTCGATTCATCGAACGACCCGACCGGAGACCAGACCGGCCGCTTTGTCATCCAGCCCAACGGTCGTCCGCGCCCCCTGTCGCCGCACCTCCAGGTCTGGCGATGGCACGTCACCATGCTGGCCTCGATTCTGACGCGGATCACGGGCTCGGCCCTGTATGGCGCGACGGCGCTGATCGTTCTGTGGCTGGGCGCCCTGGCCTTCGGACCCGAGGCCTATGCGACCTTCGTGGGTCTGGCAGGGTCGCCGATCGGCCTGATCGTGTGGTTCGGTCTGACCGTGTGCCTGATGTACCATCTCGCCGCCGGGGTCCGGCACCTGATCTGGGACGCGGGCGCAGGCCTGTCGCCCAAGGCGGCCGACACGGCTTCGCACCTGTCGATCTGGTTCGGCGTGATCGCCTCGGTGGTCTTCTGGGCCGTGCTGTTCGCCAGCGGAAAGGTGACGCTGTGAGCCAGGTTCGCAAGGCCTTCCGAAAGGGCGTCAAGGTCTCCGAGCGCCACGGGGCGGGCGAATGGACGGCCGAGCGGCTGTCGTCGCTCCTTCTCGTGCCTCTGACCGTCTGGGCCTTGTGGGCGGCGTTCCAGATCGCCGGCGGCGGCTATGAGGGCGCGCTCGACTGGTTCTCGAACCGGGTCAACGCCTCGATCCTCGCCGTCACCCTGCTTGCGACCCTGTGGCACATGAACATGGGCCTGAAAGTGATCGTGGAGGACTATATCCACACCGACGGGGCCAAGGGTCTGCTGCTGGGCCTCAACACCCTGTTCTGCCTGGCGCTGGCCGCCGGCAGCGTCTTCTTCATCGTGCGGCTGGCGCTGGGTTCGGCGCCGCTGCCGGCCGGATTTGGATTCTGATGGCTTCCTCCTACCCGTTCGTCGATCACGCCTATGACGTCGTCGTGGTGGGCGCCGGCGGTTCCGGCCTGCGCGCCGCGCTCGGGGCCGCCCAGCAGGGACTGAAGGTCGCCTGCGTCACCAAGGTCTTTCCGACCCGGTCCCACACCGTGGCGGCCCAGGGCGGCATCTCCGCCTCGCTCGGCAACATGGGCGAAGACGATTGGCGCTGGCACATGTACGACACCGTCAAAGGGTCAGACTGGCTGGGCGACCAGGACGCCATCGAATATCTGGTCCGCGAGGCCCCCAAGGCCGTCTATGAGCTCGAGCACTGGGGCGTGCCCTTCAGCCGGACGGAAGACGGCAAGATCTATCAGCGCGCCTTCGGCGGCATGACCAAGAACTATGGCGAAGGGCCGGTGCAGCGCACCTGCGCGGCGGCCGACCGCACCGGCCACGCCATCCTGCACACCCTCTATGGCCAGTCGGTGCGCCGCGAGGTCGAGTTCTTCATCGAGTATTTCGCGCTCGACCTGATCATGCAGGCCCAGTCTGATGGAAGCAGCGCCTGCACCGGCGTCACGGCCTGGAAGCTGGACGACGGGACGCTGCACCGATTCCGCGCCAAGCTGGTGATCCTGGCCACCGGCGGATACGGCCGCGCCTATTTCAGCGCCACCTCCGCCCACACCTGCACCGGCGACGGCAACGCCATGGTGCTGCGCGCCGGCCTGCCGCTGCAGGACATGGAGTTCGTCCAGTTCCACCCGACCGGCATCTATGGCGCGGGCTGCCTGATCACCGAGGGCGCGCGGGGCGAGGGCGGCTATCTGACCAACTCCGAGGGCGAGCGGTTCATGGAACGCTATGCGCCGTCCGCCAAGGATCTGGCCAGCCGCGACGTCGTCAGCCGCTCCATGACCATGGAGATCCGCGAAGGGCGCGGCGTGGGTCCGAACAAGGACCACATCAACCTGCACCTGGATCACCTGGATCCCGCCGTGCTGCACGAGCGGCTGCCGGGCATCTCCGAGAGTGCCAAGATCTTCGCCGGCGTCGATGTGACCAAGGAGCCGATCCCGGTCATTCCGACCGTCCACTACAACATGGGCGGCATCCCCACGAACTATCACGGCGAGGTGCTGACCCTGCGCGACGGCAACCCCGACAGCGTCGTGCCCGGGCTGATGGCCGTGGGCGAGGCGGCCTGCGTGTCGGTGCACGGCGCCAATCGCCTGGGCTCCAACTCCCTGACCGACCTTGTGGTGTTCGGCCGCGCGGCGGGCCTGCGGGCGGGAGAGGTGGTGGACAAGGCCTCGGCCGTGCCGGACGCGCCGGCTTCGGCGACGGACGCCCATCTGGCCCGACTGGACCGCTTCCGGAACGCCTCGGGATCGACGCCCACGGCCGAGCTGCGCCGCGAGATGCAGCGGGCCATGCAGTCCGATGCGGCGGTGTTCCGCACCGGCGGCTCGCTGGACGAGGGCGTGGCCAAGCTGCGCGCCATCCACGCGCGGGGCGCCGACATCCAGACCACCGATCGCGGCATGATCTGGAACACCGACCTGGTCGAGACGCTCGAATACGACAACCTGATCGACCAGGCCCTGGTCACGATCGAGAGCGCGGCGAACCGCAAGGAAAGCCGGGGCGCCCACGCCCGCGAGGATTTCCCCGACCGCGACGACGCGACCTGGATGAAACATAGTCTGGCCTGGAAGCGCCCCGGTCAGGACGTCCAGATCGACTACCGCCCGGTGCACGAATACACGATGTCTTCGGACATCGAATACATCAAACCCAAGGCGCGGGTTTACTGAGGAACCGATGGTCCAGCTCACCCTCCCCCGTGGCTCCAGGCCGACCAAGGGCAAGGTCCACAAGGCCCCGAAGGGCGCCAGGAACGTCAAGACCTACCGGGTCTACCGCTATGACCCCGAGGTCTCGGCCGACCCGCGCTGGGACGAATACCAGGTCTCGGCCGACGACCACGGCCCGATGCTGCTGGACGCCCTGATCCACATCAAGTCGACGATCGACCCGACCCTGACCTTTCGCCGCTCGTGCCGCGAGGGCATCTGCGGCTCCTGCTCGATGAATATCGACGGGAGGAACACCCTGGCCTGCACCAAGGGCTGGGAGGAGTGCTCGGGCTCTACGATCGCGATCGCCCCCCTGCCGCATCAGCCGGTGGTCAAGGACCTGGTGACGGACCTGACGCTGTTCTACGCCCAGTACGACTCGATCAAGCCCTACCTCCAGTCCGACGACGCGGACCCGGAGAAGGAACGCCGCCAGAGCCCGGCCGACCGCGAGAAGCTGGACGGCCTCTACGAGTGCATCCTGTGCGCCTGCTGTTCGACGTCCTGCCCCAGCTACTGGTGGAACCAGACGGAGTATCTGGGCCCGGCGGCCCTGCTGCAGTCCTATCGCTGGATCGCCGACAGCCGCGACGACAAGACCCAGGACCGTCTCGACGACCTGGAAGACCCGTTCAAGCTTTACCGCTGCCACACCATCATGAACTGCGCCCAGGTGTGTCCGAAGGGGCTGAACCCCGCCAAGGCCATCGCCGAGACCAAGAAGCTGATGGTGGCGCCGGGGCGCCGGAAGCAGGCCGCCTGATCAGACGGCGAGCTTCAGGCCGCAATGGTCGGCGAAATGGCGGAAGTCGCCATCGCGCGTGATCAACGGGATGTTGGCGTCGATGCAGCACTGAGCGATCAGGGAGTCCGCCAGTCGTGCCTTGAGGCCGCGCAAGAGCAGCGATCGTCGCAAGGCACCCGCTGCGCTCCAGAAATCGTCGCGAATGGGAAGCATCCCCGCCTTATCCACGACGCCTCGCAGGCTAAGCTCGGCACGAGGCGATGACAGCAGTTCGGTCACGACCGGCGGGGGCAGCCTGAGGGTTTCGGCACGAAACGCCGCCTCGACCAGCCGCGCGTCGGGTGTGTTTTGCCGCGTCAGAAAGTTGATCACGCTGCTCGTATCGGCCGCGATCAAACCACGTTTCCGACCGCGTCGAACTCCCGGTCTTCGCGAAGGGCGTCCAGGTCGAAGTCGCTGAAATCGACCCTGCCCTGGAGATCGAGCATCTGCCGCGACCATTCCGAAACGGCATAGCGTTCGAGCGCGCGCCGAAGAGTTTCGGTCACGCCTTCTCCGGACAGCGATTGTGCCCGTTCCATGAGATCGACTGGAACAAAGGCTGTGATCTTGCGCAAGTCGCCCATGCGCAACAATGTGCCATACTTTTCTTACGGCGACAAATTGCGGTCTTGCCTCTACAGGCGGGCTTTGCGATGACCCCGCCATGGCCAAGATCACCTACATCGAGCACGACGGGCGCGAGCATGCCGTTGAGGTCAAGCCCGGCCTGTCGGTGATGGAGGGCGCGATCCGCAACAATGTGCCCGGCATCGACGCGGATTGCGGCGGCGCCTGCGCCTGCGCCACCTGTCACGTCTATGTCGACGAGGCCTGGCGCGAGAAGACCGGCAAGGCATCGGCCATGGAAGAGTCTATGCTGGACTTCGCCGAGGAGGTCGAGCCGAACTCGCGCCTGTCGTGCCAGATCCGGGTATCCGACGCCCTGGACGGGCTGATCGTCCGCCTGCCGCAAAGTCAACACTGAGGCGTCGGCCCTGACGGAACTGGACGCCCGACGCGACCTGGGTCACACCGGCGGGGCGAGGGGGCGACAACCGCCTGAGTCTCGCGCGCGTTGAGTGTCCGTGTTCAAATCCCAGCCATCCGATCGTCGCGTCACCCCCCGCAGCCCCGCCAACGCGCGCGGGGTCGTCCTCGCGCCCGGTATCGAGCTGTCCTGCGTGATCGCCGATACTTCCGACGGGGGCTTGAGGCTCAGGCTGGACCGGGCGATCGCCTTGCCGCCTCGCGTCACGGTCGTCGATGTGGCGGCCGGGTTGGCGATCGAGGCGGAGACCGCGTGGCGTCAGGGTGCCGAGACGGGCCTGAAGCGCAAAGGCGGAGCGTCCCTGCGGGGACTCGTGCCGTCACGCCTGCTGGCCGCCCGCGAGGCCTGGCTGCGCGCGGGCGGGCGCTGAGCCTCTGTCGGCGGCCGTCGCGCAATCCGACTTCACAGGCCCGATCAAGCCCTTAAGGTGCCGTCGTCCGAGACAAGGAAGATGCCGCCCATGATCCGCTCCGCCGCGCTCGCCGCGCTTCTCATGACCTCCAGCCTCACGAGCGCCGCCCTGGCCCAGACCGTTCCTTCCGCCCCCACCGACGTCGCCTTCGCCACCACGGACGCCAGCGATCCCTACCTGTGGCTGGAAGAGGTCGAAGGCGAACGCGCCCTGGCCTGGGTCGAGGAGCAGAATACCCGGTCTCTGGGCGTGCTTCAGGGCGATCCCCGCTACGCTGGCCTGCACGACTCGGCCCTGGCGATCCTGGAGGCCCGCGACCGCATCCCCGGTCCGTCCTTCACCCATGCCGGCATGATCGACAACTTCTGGCAGGACGGGACGAACATCCGTGGCGTCTGGCGGCGCACGACGCTCGACAGCTACCGCACCGACGCGCCCGAGTGGGAGACGATCCTGGACATCGACTCCCTGGCGCGGGCCGAGGGCAAGAACTGGGTCTATCGCGGCTCCAACTGCCTGCCGCCCGACGAACGCCTGTGCTTGATCTCGCTGTCGGACGGCGGCAAGGACGCGATCACGGTGCGCGAGTTCGACAGCGTCGCCCGCACCTTCGTGGACGGCGGGTTCGAGCTGCCGGAATCCAAGGGCGGCGTGACCTGGGTCGACCAGGACACCCTGCTGATCGCCCGCGACTTCGGCGAAGGCTCGCTGACCACTTCGGGCTATCCGATGATCGTCAAGCGGCTGCGGCGCGGCCAGACGATCGACCAGGCCGAGACGATCTTCACCGGCCAGCCCACCGACGTCTCGGTCGGGGCGTCTGCCCTGCGGGACGCGGACGGTGTGGTCCAGGCGGTCCTGATCAATCGCGGCGTGAACTTCTATGAGAGCGAAACCCACGTCCTGAATCCGGACGGGACGACCACCCAGCTGCGGTTGCCGGCGAAATCCGACATCAATGCCCTGGTCCAGGGCCAGCTGGTGGTCTCGCTGAAGGAGGACTGGACCGCCCCGTCAGGGCAGGCGTTCAAGACCGGCGACGTCATCGCCTGGACCCTGTCGGACTGGCTGGCCGATCCGACCGCCCGGGCCCAGCTGGTCATCCGGCCGGGCGAACGCGAGGCGATCGAGGGCATCAACGCCACCCGCAACAGCCTGGTGGTCGCCCTGTTCGAGAACGTGCGCGGCAATGTCTACGTCTATCGCCCCAACCCCTCGGGCGAATGGGCGCGCACACGCCTGGACCTTCCCGAGAACGTCACCGTGGGCGTGGGCTCGGCGTCGGAGCAGGACGATCGGGTCTTCGTCTCCGCGGCCGGCTATCTGACGCCGTCCACTCTCTATCTGGCGGACGCCGCCACCGGCGACCTGGCTCAGGTCAAGTCATTGCCGCCCAAGTTCGACGCCGAGGGGCTGGAGGTCCAGCAGTTCGAGGCGCGCTCGGCCGACGGCACCATGATCCCCTATTTCGTCGTCCACCGCGCCGATGCGCCCATGGACGGCTCCAATCCGACTATGCTGTACGGCTATGGCGGGTTCGAGGTGTCCCAGTTGCCGGGCTATTCGGCACCCATGGGCAAGCTGTGGCTGGAGCGGGGCGGCACCTATGTGGTCGCCAACACCCGGGGCGGCGGCGAGTTCGGGCCCCGCTGGCACGAGGCGGCGCTGCAGGAAAACCGCCAGCGCGCGCACGAGGACTTCCAGGCCGTGGCCGCCGACCTGATCGCGCGCGGCATCACCTCCCAGCGGCGCCTCGGCATCATGGGTGGCTCGCAGGGCGGACTGTTCATGGGGGCGATGCTGACCCAGCGCCCCGACCTGATCAACGCGGCCATCATCCAGGTGCCCCTGTTCGACATGCTTCGCTTCCACCGGCTGCTGGCCGGGGCCAGCTGGATCGCGGAATACGGCAACCCGGACATCCCCGAGGAACGCGCCTGGATCCAGGCCTATTCGCCCTATCAGAACCTGCGGGCGGACCAGCCCTATCCCGAGGTCTTCATCCACACCTCGACAAAGGACGACCGCGTCCATCCCGGGCACGCCCGTAAGGCCGCCGCCCGGATGCAGGAGCTGGGCTATCCGGTCCTGTTCTACGAGAACACCGACGGCGGCCACGGAGCGGCGGCGAACCTGCGCGAGACGGCCCGGCGGCTGGCGCTCGAATACACCTACCTGACCCGCAGGCTGATGGACTGAGTGGAGTTGAGACCCATGCGTATCGCGACGATGGCGGCCCTGGCCGCGCTCATGGCCTCTCCGGCCCTGTCTCAGACCTTGCCCCACCTGCCGAGCGACCTGTCTCCAGCGGGGGTACGGGCGGCGGACGACCATCTGGCCCTGGAAGAGGTCGAAGGCACCGAGGCCATGGCCTTCGTGCGGGCGTCGAACGAGCGGGCGCTGGCGGCCTTGACCGGCGATCCGCGCTACGAGACGTTCCGGTCGCAGGCCGAGGCGATCCTGACCGCCACGGACCGCATTCCGGCTCCGTCCTTCCTGGCCGATGGCATCGGCAACTTCTGGCAGGACGCGACCAATCCCAAGGGCCTGTGGCGGCGCACGACGCTGGACGGCTATCGCGGCGCCGATACGACCTGGGAGACCCTGATCGACGTCGACGCCCTGGCCCGCGCCGAGGGCCGTGACTGGGTCTGGAAGGGGGCCAACTGCCTGGCCCCCGACGACACCCGCTGTCTGATCAGCCTGTCCGACGGCGGCAAGGACGCGGTCGTCGTGCGCGAGTTCGACACCGTCACCCGGACCTTCGTGGACGGTGGCTTCGTCCTGCCCGAGGGCAAGCACCGCATCAGCTGGCTGGACCGCGACACCCTGCTGATCGCCACCGATTTCGGCGAGGAGGGCGGGCGATCCACCCTGACCGAGTCGGGCTATCCCTACATCGTCAAGACGCTGTCGCGCGGCCAGACCCTGGCCCAGGCCACAGAGGTCTATCGCGGCGATCTGGGCGACGGCGGCTACGGCGTCAGCCCCTCGGTCTATCGGGACAAGGATGGCAACGTCGAGGCGGTGCTGTTCCGTCGTCCGCTGGACACCTTCCGCGCCGAGACCTGGCGCTGGGTCGATGGCCGGGCGGTCAAGCTGAATCTGCCCGAGCGGGTCGGCATCAACGGCACCATCGGTCGCCAGCTGGTCTTCTCGCTGGATCAGGACTGGACGGCGGCCGGCGCGACCTGGCCCTCGGGCGCGCTGATGATCGCGACGCTGGATGCGCTGTCGCAACCTGAACTCACCCGGACCAACGGTGATCCCGCCGTGATCTTCGCGCCGGGCGAGCGCCAGTCGATCGACACCGTCCGGGTCATGGCCGACGCCATTCTGGCGGTGGTGTCCGACAATGTGGTCGGCACCCTGAAACGCTTCGACAGCGTGCCGACGGACCGCGGCCACGCCTCGTGGACGGCCACGGACCTGGCCGTTCCCGCCAACAGCGCCGTCGGACTGGGCGACAGCTCCAAGTCGCGCGGCGAGGTGTTCGTCTCGACCCAGGGCTTCCTGACGCCGCCGACGCTGAACCTGGCGAACGTGGCCGCAGGGGTCATGACCGAACTGAAGACCACGGGTGCCAAGTTCGATGCCTCCACCCATGTGGTCGAGCAGTTCGAGGCGGTGTCCAGCGACGGCACGCGCATTCCCTATTTCGTCACCCGCCCGCGCGAGCTGACGGGTCCGGCCCCGACCATCCTGTTCGGCTACGGCGGCTTCCAGGTCAGCTTCCCGCCCGCCTACAAGCCCGAGATGGGCAAGCTGTGGTTGGAGAACGGCGGCGTCTTCGTCCAGGCCAACATCCGAGGCGGTGGCGAGTTCGGACCGGCCTGGCACCAGGCGGCGTTGCGCGAGAACCGCCAGCGGTCGTTCGACGATTTCGCGGCCGTCGGCCAGGACCTGATCGCGCGCGGCATCACCTCGCCCCGGCATCTGGGCATCTATGGCCGGTCGAACGGTGGGGTCCTGACCAGCGTGTCGATCACCCAGCGGCCCGAGCTGTTCAACGCCGCAGTGATAGAGAGCCCCCTGATCGACATGCTGCGCTATCAGGATCTGCCGGCCGGCGCGTCCTGGATCGGAGAATATGGCGATCCCCGCATTCCGGGCGACGCCGCCTTCATCGCCGACTACTCGGCCTATCAGCGGCTGAGCCCCGAGGCGGAGTATCCGCGCGTCTACATCACCACCAACACGCGCGATGATCGGGTGCATCCGGGCCATGCCCGGAAGTTCGCGGCGCGCCTTGGCGATCAGGGCCACGACCACCTCTACTACGAGGAGACGGCCGGCGGTCACTCCAACGACGCCGACCCGGTGGCGAACGCCCGGCGATGGGCCCGGCATTACGTCTACCTGGCCCAGCAGTTGATGGACTAACGCTTCACGGACTTATGAGCAGCGCTCGCGCCTTGGCCGGTCTAGATATCGCCGCCATGCGGACGCGGGAATGGATCATCGGAGGAGGCGCGGCGCTGGCGCTGGCGGGGGCGGTCGGATCGGCCGCCCAGCCGTCTGTGTCGCGTTCGGAGGGTCGCGACGCGCCCACCGAACCGGTCGTGGTCGAGTTGTTCACCGCCCAGGGATGCGCGGGCTGTCCGGAGGCCAATCAAGCGGTCGAGGCCCTGGCGGACGAACCCGGCGTCATCGCGCTGACCTATGCCGTCGACTACTGGGATTATCTGGGCTGGGAAGACACCTTCGCCCGGCCCGAGTTCGAGGCACGGCAGCGCGCCTATCAGTCGGCCATGCGCCTGCGGAACGTCTACACGCCCCAGGTGGTGATCGACGGCCGCCGACAGGTCTCGGGGGCCGAGGCCCCGGCCATGGAGGCCGCGGTCCACGAAGAGGCCGAGCGTCGGGTCTTTCCCCCCGAGGTGGAGTTCCGCGACACGGGCGATGCGGTGGGCATCGGTTCGGGTCGACCGCCGGCGGGCGGCGCCGAAGTCTGGGCCGTGACCTTCATGCCGGGGGCGCAGACGGTCACGGTGGCCGACGGCGACAATCGCGGCCGGGCCGTGCGGCACGTCAACGTCGTGCGACGGCTGACCCGCCTGGGGGAATGGACAGGCCAGCCGGTGCTGCTCGACCTGCCGGACGATCCGCAGCCGGGTGATCGGGTCGCCGTCCTGGTCCAGGCCAGCGCGGATCGCCGCATCCTGAACGCCGCCGTGCGCTGAGCCCCCGCCCCTGGGTCCGCTTGCTGGCACGATCATCTTCGGTCACTGTTCCCGCCCGATCGATCGCCGTTGTGGAGGGTCGCCGCCCAGGATGGCGGAGGGGTGGGGCAAGGTTTGGATGGCGATGCGCTCGGAACGGTCTGGCTGTGCGCGGCGGGCGACCGCGGCGACGGCCTTGCTTCTGGCCGCTCTCAGCGTCGCCGCCGCCCCTGCCGGTCGACAGGCCCGGTCGGCATCGCCTCCGGACGCGGACGCCGAGGCCCGGGCCATCACCCAGATCGTCACGGCCGCGGAGGTCGCCGCCTGGGCGCGCGCGCATCGGGACGTTCAGGCCATGCTGGTCGCGGCGCGGATGATGGACGATGTCCGCACGCGCCAGGAAAGCGGCGACGCGCCGTTTCTGACCGCGTCGACCTTGCTGGATGAGGCCGAGGCCATGGCCGGGGACGACCCGGCGATCCGGGCCGAGATCCTGCGGCTTCGAACCCAGGACAAGGGGGTCCGCGCCTCGGCCTTCGGGGCCGGTCCGATCGTTCTGGTCCGACGGGTGCAAGCGCGCCAGACCTTCGGCTTCGAGATCGAGGTCAGGCGCGACGAGGTCTTGCGGGTGGCGGCGATCGGCGACGGCGACACCAACATCGACCTGGTGCTGAGGGACCGGTCCGGCACGATCGTGTGCTTGGACAGCTCCCAGGATCATTACCCCGTCTGCACCGTCGCCCGCCCCCAGGGCGGGGCCCTGCGGGTCGAGGTGGTCAACCACGGCGGGGTGTGGTCGCGGGTGCAGATCCTCACAAATTAGCGCGCTACCGCTCGCGACGCGGTCGCTCGCTGCTTGAGCGCGAAGGGGTTGCCGCGACGGGCAGGCGGAGTGCCCGCTGCTCCTCGTCGGTATCCGACGTCAGCGCGGCTGGGTGACACGGATTTCGAACAGCTTGGGCCAGTTCTTGCCTGTGACGAACAGCCGCCGGGTCGCGGGGTCCCAGGCGATGCCGTTCAGGACCTCGTCATTTGGATCGGCGACCTCGCCCGCGGCCAGCAGGCCCGACAGGTCGATCACCGACAGGATATTGCCGGTCGCCGGATCGATGCGCAGGATGGCGTCCGTCTGCCAGACATTGGCCCATACCTCGCCGTCGATGAACTCCAGCTCGTTCAGGCGACCGACCGGGCGGCCCTGCCAGTTGACGGTGACCCCGCCAGTCTCGGCGAAGGTCGTCGGATCCAGGAACCTGAGCCGCGCGGTGCCGTCCGACAGGATCAGCCGCGTCCCGTCGTGGGTCAGACCCCAGCCCTCTCCGGCGTAGTCGAAGCTGCCCTCGGGCTCCAGTGTGTCCGGATCCCACACGAAACCTCGCCCGTTCTGCCAGGTCAGGCTGATCAGCCGATCGCCGATCAGGGTCAGGCCTTCGCCGAAGAAGGCGGTGTCCAGCTCCCGCTTCATCAGCACTGCGCCGTCCTCCAGCCGGACGCGGCGGACGGTCGAGGGATAGCGGCCGGTGCTTTCCAGCAACTCGCCGTTGCGGAACACCAGGCCCTGGGTGAAGGCGGTCGGGTCGTGGGGATAGGTGGCGACGATCTCATAGCCCTGGCGGGGCGGCCGGGCGATCGGCGCTGCTTGTTGAGCGGCCGCAGGGGCGGTTTGCGGCGTCTGGCCGTGGGCCCAGGCCGCTGGCGCGAGGGCCGCGCCAACCGCCAGTCCGGCCGCGAGGCCGGCGAGACGCCGCGACCGCATCACCGCGCCGTGTCGGTCGCGGCCTCGGCCTCGGCCGCGCGCGCCCGCGCCTCGGCCGCGTCCGCCGCCTGGCGCGCGGCCTTGGCCTTGTCCTGTTTGGACTGGGAGGACCGGCTGAGCATGTTCAGCGCCTCGACCCCGGCCGAGAAGGCCATGGCCGCGTAGATGTAGCCCTTGGGCACATGATAGCCGAAGCCGTCGGCGATCAGCACCATGCCGATCATCAGGAGGAAGCCCAGGGCCAGCATGACCACGCCGGGGTTCTTGGCGATGAAGTTGGCCAGGGGGTCGGCGGCCAGCAGCATCACGGTGACCGCCGCCAGGACCGCCACGACCATGATCGGCAGATGCTCGGTCATGCCTACGGCCGTCAGGATCGAGTCGATCGAGAACACCAGATCCAGGATGATGATCTGAACGATGGCCGAACCCGCGTTCATGATGGCCGTGTCCTTCTTGTCGAGGACGTCGTGCGACGGGGTGGGGTCCACGGTGTGGTGGATTTCCTTGGTCGCCTTCCAGACCAGGAACAGGCCGCCCGCGATCAGGATCAGGTCCTTCCACGAGAAGGTGTTGCCCATGACCGTGAAGACCGGCTCAACCAGACCGACCAGCCAGGCGATGATCGACAGCAGCGCCAGACGCATGACGAGCGCGAGGGCGATGCCGATGCGACGGACCCGTTGGCGCTGATGCTCGGGCAGCTTGTTCGACAGGATCGAGATGAAGATCAGGTTGTCGATGCCCAGCACGACCTCGAGCACCACCAGGGTGACGAGCGCCGCCCAGGCGGCGGGATCGGAGAGCAGGGGGACGATGCTGTCGAGCATGGGAAATCCGGAAACGGGAGGGGCACTCCTCTAGGCCACGGCGCGCGCCCACGATCAACCCCGCTGCATGCGCCGTCCTGCCTCGGTTGCGGGGGCGAAAGATGAGTGCTATCAGGCGCCCGGCTTAGCGAGGGGCGTTTCACACGAGACGGCCCCCTCCGTGCTTTCCTTAAGCATTACAAGCCTTTGACCGGCGCGAAGCTCGCGACCGGTCGTTTGGCGAAACCGCATATCGGACGGACGGGTCTTGGCTGACGATTTCAGAACGACGGAAGTCGGCGGGCGCTATGCCCAGGCGCTGTTCGACCTGGCGCTGGAAACCGGCCACCTGGACGCCGTGCGGGCCGATCTGGCGTCCCTGCGCGCTGCCTGGATCGAGAGCGCGGACCTGCGCCGTCTGGCCACCTCTCCGGTCATGGCCGCCGAGGACCAGCAGCGGGGCCTGGTCGCCATCGCCGACAAGGCCCGGTTCGAGACCACCACCCGCAACTTCCTCGGCCTGCTGGGCCAGAACGGCCGCGCGCGCGACCTGCCCGCCGTGATCGCCGGCTTCGAGGCCCTGTATTCGGCCCACACCGGTGTCGTCGCTGCCGAGGTCGTCTCGGCCGTGCCGCTGTCGACGGCCCAGACCACCCATATCCGCTCGGCCCTGTCCAAGGCGCTGGGCAAGGCCCCGGAAATGACCGCCCGTGTCGATCCGTCGATCCTGGGCGGGCTCAAGGTCAAGGTCGGCTCGACGCTGTTCGACGCCTCGCTGAAGACCAAGCTCGACCAGATGAAGTTCGCTCTCAAACGGGCCTGACGTAAACTGCAATCCGCCTCTGGCGGGAAACGCCAACACTGCTGATCGGCTCTGCCGACAGCGCCGAGACAGCCGCCGACGCTGACAGCGCCGAACGACAAGACAGAGAGACAGACATGGACATCCGCGCCGCCGAGATTTCGGCCATCCTCAAGTCCCAGATCGCCAACTTCGGCGTCGAGGCGGACGTCTCCGACGTCGGCCAGGTCCTGTCGGTCGGCGACGGCATCGCTCGCATCCACGGTCTGGACAACGTCCAGGCCGGCGAGATGATCGAATTTCCCAAGGCCGGGGTGAAGGGCATGGCCCTGAACCTGGAGCGCGACAACGTGGGGGCCGTGATCTTCGGCGCCGACGCCCAGATCGCCGAGGGCGACGAAGTCCGTCGTCTGGGCGAGATCGTGGACGTGCCAGTCGGCAAGGGTCTGCTGGGTCGCGTCGTCAACCCGCTGGGCGAGCCGATCGACGGCAAGGGCCCGATCCAGTTCACCGAGCGCCGCCGCGTGGACGTGAAGGCGCCGGGCATCATTCCCCGCAAGTCGGTGCACGAGCCGATGCAGACCGGCCTGAAGGCCATCGACACCCTGATCCCCGTCGGCCGCGGCCAGCGCGAGCTCATCATCGGTGACCGTCAGGTCGGCAAGACGGCCGTCGCCGTCGACACCATCCTGAACCAGAAGTCGGTCAACGCCGCAGGCGCGGCCGAGAGCGACAAGCTTTACTGCATCTATGTCGCCATCGGGCAGAAGCGTTCGACCGTGGCCCAGATCGTCAAGACGCTCGAGGAGCGCGGCGCGCTGGAATACACCATCGTGGTTGCCGCCACGGCGTCGGAGCCGGCCCCGCTGCAGTTCCTGGCCCCGTTCTCGGGCACGGCCATGGGCGAGTATTTCCGCGACAACGGCATGCACGCCCTGATCGTCTATGACGACCTGTCCAAACAGGCCGTGGCCTATCGCCAGATGTCGCTGTTGCTGCGCCGTCCGCCGGGCCGCGAGGCCTATCCGGGTGACGTCTTCTATCTGCACAGCCGCCTGCTGGAGCGTTCGGCCAAGCTGAACGAGGAAAACGGCTCGGGCTCGATGACCGCCCTGCCGCTGATCGAGACCCAGGCCAACGACGTCTCGGCCTATATCCCCACCAATGTGATCTCGATCACCGACGGCCAGATCTTCCTGGAATCCGACCTGTTCTACCAGGGCATCCGCCCGGCCGTGAACGTCGGCATCTCGGTGTCGCGCGTGGGCTCCTCGGCCCAGATCAAGGCGATGAAACAGGTCGCCGGTTCGATCAAGGGCGAGCTGGCCCAGTACCGGGAAATGGCCGCCTTCGCCAAGTTCGGCTCGGACCTGGACGTCTCGACCCAGCGCCTGCTGGCCCGCGGCGCTCGTCTCACCGAACTGCTGAAACAGCCCCAGTACTCGCCACTGACGGTCGAAGAGCAGGTGGTGTCCATCTATGCCGGCACGCGCGGCTATCTGGACAACGTCGCCGTCGGCGACATCCAGCGCTTCGAGACCGAGCTGCTGGCCCGGATGCACTCGGCGCACCAGTCGATTCTGGACGCCATCAAGTCGACCAAGGCCCTGTCCAAGGAGCTGGAAGCCGAGCTGAAGGCCGCGATCGAAGCCTTCGCCAAGACCTTCGCCTGAGCCTGACGGAAAGCTGAGAGAGTAGCGCCCGATGGCCAGCCTCAAGGAAATGCGCAATCGGATCGGAAGCGTGAAGTCCACGCAGAAGATCACGAAAGCCCTGAACATGGTCGCCGCGGCCAAGCTGAAGCGCGCCCAGGATCAGGCCGAGAGCGCGCGTCCCTATGCCCGCAAGATGGCCGCCGTGATCGCCAATCTGGCGGCGGGCATGTCGGGCGACGACGCGCCCAGGCTGCTGGCCGGAACGGGCTCGGACAAGAAGCACCTCGTCGTCGTGGCGACCGGCGACAAGGGTCTGGCGGGCGGCTTCAACACCAACGTCATCCGGGCCGCGCGCGAGCGGATCAACAGCCTGATCGCCGACGGCAAGGACGTGCGGATCATCGCCGTGGGCCGTAAGGTCCGCGACGGCCTGACGCGCCTGTACGGCAACAGGATCATCCGCACCTTCGAGCTCTCGGAGCACAAGGTGATCGGCATGAACACCGCCGAGCCGATCGCCGAGCTGGTGGCCCAGGAGTTCGAGGCCGGCAACGCCGACGTCGTGACCCTGTTCTACAGCCGGTTTCAGTCGGTCATCTCGCAGGTGCCGACGCCCAAGCAGCTGGTTCCCGCCGAAGTCGACGCCGACGCCCCGCCGATCGACCTGAACGGCGCGGTCTATGAGTACGAGCCTTCCGAGGAAGAGATCCTAGAGACGCTCCTGCCGCGCAACATCAAGACCCAGATCCTGGCCGTCCTGCTCGAGAACCAGGCCAGCTTCTTCGGGGCCCAGATGGGCGCCATGGACAACGCCACGCGCAACGCGGGCGATCTCATCAACTCGCTGACGCTGCAGTACAACCGCAAGCGCCAGGCCCAGATCACCACCGAACTGATCGAGATCATCGCCGGCGCGGAAGCGCTCTGATCCTCCGATCCTGACAGACACACGATAAACGGACCGCACCCGATGACCGACACCGTCGCCCCCAAGAAGCCCGCTGCGCGCAAGCCCGCCGCCCCCAAGGCCCCCAAGACGGGAGCCGTCTCCGGCAACGCCGTGGTCACGGCGGGCACCGGCGTGGGCAAGATCGCCCAGGTCATCGGCGCCGTCGTGGACGTGGAGTTCACCGGCCAGCTGCCCGCCATCCTGAACGCGCTGGAAACCCGGAACGTCGACCAGAAGACGGGCGAGCCGTTCCGTCTGGTTCTGGAAGTCGCCCAGCACCTGGGTGAGAACATGGTCCGCACCATCGCCATGGACACGACCGAGGGCCTGACCCGCGGCCAGCCCGTCACCGACACCGGCACCTCGATCCTGACCCCGGTCGGACCGGCGGTCCTGGGCCGCATCATGAACGTCGTCGGCGATCCGATCGACGAGGCGGGCCCGATCCAGACGACCGAGCGTCGTCCGATCCATCGCGACGCCCCGACCTTCGAGGAGCAGTCCACCAGCTCCGAGATCCTGGTCACCGGCATCAAGGTCATCGACCTGATCTGCCCCTTCACCAAGGGCGGCAAGGTCGGCCTGTTCGGCGGCGCCGGCGTCGGCAAGACCGTGACCATGCAGGAACTGATCAACAACATCGCCAAGGCCTACGGCGGCTATTCCGTCCTGGCCGGCGTGGGCGAGCGGACCCGTGAGGGCAACGACCTGTACCACGAGATGATCGAGTCCAACGTCAACGTGGACCCGGCCAAGAACGGCGGTTCGACCGAGGGGTCCAAATGCGCCCTCGTCTACGGCCAGATGAACGAGCCCCCCGGGGCCCGCGCCCGCGTCGCCCTGACGGGCCTGGCCCAGGCCGAGTATTTCCGCGACGAGGAGGGCAAGGACGTCCTCTTGTTCGTCGACAACATCTTCCGCTTCACCCAGGCCGGCTCGGAAGTGTCGGCGCTGCTGGGCCGCATCCCCTCGGCGGTGGGCTATCAGCCGACGCTGGCGACCGAGATGGGCAACCTGCAGGAGCGGATCACCTCGACCAAGAAGGGGTCGATCACCTCGGTCCAGGCCATCTACGTCCCCGCCGACGACCTGACCGACCCGGCGCCCGCCGCCTCCTTCGCCCACCTGGACGCGACGACCGTGCTGAGCCGCGACATCGCCGCCCAGGCCATCTTCCCGGCCGTGGACCCGCTGGACTCGACCTCGCGGATCATGGACCCGCTGGTCATCGGCGAGGAGCACTACCTGGTCGCCCGTTCGGTCCAGGAAGTCCTGCAGCAGTACAAGGCCCTGAAGGACATCATCGCCATCCTGGGCATGGACGAGCTGTCGGAAGAGGACAAGCTGGTCGTCAGCCGCGCCCGCAAGATCCAGCGCTTCCTGTCGCAGCCCTTCTTCGTGGCCGAGCAGTTCACCAACGCGCCCGGCAAGTTCGTCGAACTGGCCGACACGATCCGCAGCTTCAAGGGCATCGTCGCCGGCGAATACGACCACCTGCCGGAAGCCGCCTTCTACATGGTCGGCACCATCGAGGAGGCCGTCGAGAAGGCCGAGAAGATGGCGGCCGAAGTCTGATGGCCGCAAAGCTCAGCTTTTCCCTGGTCGCGCCGGAACGCGAGGTCTTCTCGGGCCTCGTGGACCAGGTCGACGCACCGGGCGTCGAGGGCGACTTCGGCGTCCTGGCGGCGCATGCGCCTTTCATGACGGCGCTGCGCGAAGGCACGGTCACGGTCATCGACGGCTCCAGCCGCCGGGTCTTTTCGGTCAAGGGGGGCTTCGCCGACGTGACGCCGGCCGGACTGACCATCCTGGCCGAGGAAGCCGCCGAGGTCTCGGTCCAGTAATGAGGGGACCTGACGGTCCCCGTCGGTCCTGACATGACCGCGCTCCTCTACGTTCTGGCAGCCGGCGCGGAAATCGCCGGCTGTTTCGCGTTCTGGGCCTGGCTGAGGCTGGACCGGTCGCCGCTGTGGGCCATTCCCGGCGCGGCGTCGCTGGTCCTGTTCGCCTGGCTGCTGACGCGGGTCGAGGCCGACGCGGCGGGGCGAGCCTATGCGGCCTATGGCGGGGTCTATATCGCCGCCTCCCTGCTGTGGCTGTGGCTGGTCGAGCACCGCGCGCCGGATCGCTGGGACCTCCTCGGCGCGGGCCTGTGCCTGATCGGGGCGGCGGTCATCCTGTTCGGGCCCCGGGGGGTCTGAGACGCCGGCTTGAAGCCCGGGCTCCCGCGTCCTAGATAGCCGCCTGCAAGACGAGGCCACGTCCTCGCCCCCGGTTCGCCGGGGCCAAGCCCGGGACGGCCCGGCCTTTCGCAAGGAGGGCCGAGCGTGGCCTGGGTTTATCTGATCATCGCCGGACTGCTGGAAGTGGTCTGGGCGTTCTCCATGAAGCAATCCGCCGGGTTCACGAAGCTGGTCCCCAGCCTGATCACGCTCGGCACCATGGGCGTCAGCTTCGCCCTGCTGTCCCTGGCCATGAAGAGCCTGCCACTGGGCACGGCCTACACCGTCTGGACCGGCATCGGGGCTGTCGGGGCTTTCATCGTCGGGGTGATCTGGCTGAATGAGGGCGTGCATCCCATGCGGGTCGCGGCTGCGGGCTTGATCGTGGCTGGTCTGGTTTTGATGCGGCTCGCGCCCAGTACTTAGGGCGCTACCGCTCGCGACGCGGTCGCTCGCTGCTTGAGCGCGGGCTTAGGCCGCGAACCGGCTGAACGCCGCGACGACCTGTTCATAGGCGTCGCGCTTGAAGGGCACGATCAGGTCGGGCGCTTCGGCCAGTCGGCCCCAGCGCCAGGCGTCGAACTCGATCTCGGCCCCATGCTCAAGAAGGGCGCGGTCCAGCGCGATCTCGGCGTCGTCGCCGGTGAAGCGGAAGGCGAACCAGGCCTGTTTCTGGCCGTCCCAGGGCTTTCGGCCGTCGCGGACATGCTGGGCCTTCAGAGCCTCGGGGAAGTCGTAGACGATCCAGCCGTCTGTTTGCCCGAGCAGAGTGGCGGAGGTGACGCCGGTCTCCTCCTCCAGCTCGCGCCGGGCGGCGGCTTCGAGGTCCTCGCCCTTGTCGACGCCGCCTTGCGGGAACTGCCAGGCGTGTCCCTCGCTCATGCCCGCGCGGCGGCCGTACCAGACCAGGCCCTGGGCGTTGAACAGGACGACGCCGACGTTGGGGCGGTGGTGGGGGTGGTCGGTCATCCAAGCATTAGGCAGTAGGCAGTAGGCAGTAGGAAGCAAGGAAAATGGTGGGTCGCGTCGCGTCGCGCTCGGCACAGGATTGGCAGGGCCGCGAGATCGCTTGATCCTACTGCCTACTGCCTACTGCCTGTTGCCTCGCCTTATCGCCCCGGCCGCGCCGTCATCGCCGAGGCGGGTGCCAGCTGAACGCCCCGCGCCTCCAGGCCGACGGCCCAGCGGGCGGCGGCCTCGACGGTGACGGGGTAGGCGAAGCCGGTGCCCAGCGCCGCGCCGCGCGTCTTGGCGGCGGCCTCCAGAGCATTCAGGCGGCCGATGATGGCGGCGGGGGTCTGGGTCTCATCGACGATGGTGTCGGCGGATGCTCGCGCCCAGGCACCGGGGCGGCGCCGCGCCATGCCGTCGTCGAGGAAAGCCAGGCCGCGCTGGCGCAGGGTGCCGAGGAAGGCGCTCATGCCCGCGTCGGAGGTCACGAAGCGGTCGCCGAGATAGTTGGTCACCCCGAAATAGCCGGTCGCGCGGCCGAGCAGCCAGGTCATCTTGGCCTCGACGTCGTCGGGCGTGGCGTTGGCCAGCAGGGTGTAGGGGCCGGGGTCGTTGTTGGGATAGCCGGTCGGCTCCATCGGGATCTCGATCATCACCTCGTGGCCCTGACGCCGGGCCAGGTCGATCCATCCCTGGAGACCCTCGGCATAGGGCACGAAGGACAGGGTGACCTCGGGCGGCAGCCGCTCGATGGCGGCGCGGGTGGTGACGGCGTTGAGGCCGAGGCCCCCGACGATCAGGGCGACGCGGGGGCGGCCGTTCGGCTGGAACGGTCGGGCATAGGCCTGGGCCGGGACGCGGCCGTCGGTGGCGATGACGGGCAGGGGGCCGTTGGGGCCCGGTTGGCTGAGGCCCGCGATGGGGGCGGCGACCAGAGGCTGGGCCGGGACGACGGGGGCGGCGATGGCCGAGCCGCCGGCGACGGTCGCCCCGTCCGGCAGGGTGATCAGGGCGTCGCCGCCGGCCGCGCCGCTGTCCATCAGGGCCGGATCGGCCAGACCCTGCCAGGCGGCGAACCCGCCCATGGAGAAGGCCTCGAGACCGGTCGGCGCGGGCGCTGCGGCGGGGGCCTCGCGCTTCAGCGCAACGCGGGCAGAGGGCGTCCCGGCGCGGGGATCGCCGAGCACGGTCAGGAACAGTGCGGCGGCGGAGAGCAGCAGCAGGCCGGCGGCACCGACGGCGACCGGAGGCTTCTTCAGCACGGCCAGGATGGCCCTGGAGTCGAGTTTGGGGCCCCGCGAGGCGGGGGGGCTGCCGGCGGCGGCGGCGAGGGCGGACTGGCGCTTGGCGAACATGGACGACGTCGAACGCTCTGAGGACGGCCGCCGGACGGATTCCGGACGGCGCACTTCGAGGCTGAGGATGACGGGCGGCGGTTAAGAAACCCTAACGCGCCGTTAGCCATGACCGGCCTATTCTTCGGTCGTGTCTTCCAGAGCGGCCGTCTCGATCTCGACGGTCGGTTCGGTGACGACGATGCCTTCTGGAGCGGCCGCCAGGCGGGTCAGGTCGCCCTGGGCGCGCAGAACGTCGAGCGCGCGCTGCAGCTGGTAATCGGCGTCTTCGTCGTAGTCCGGGCCGGGGGCTTCGCGCGGGGTGTGGGCACCCCGCCGTTCAGCGCCGATCGAGGCGTCCAGCGCCGTGGCGTAGGCGGCCTCGGAATAGATGAAGCTGGAACGCGAGACGATCCGGCCCTCGGCCTCGGTGCGGGCGACCTCCAGGTCCGGCTCGATGCCGATCTTCTGGATCGAGCGGCCGGACGGGGTGTAGTAGCGCGCGGTGGTGATCGACAGGGCCCCGTCGCGGCCGCCGCCGAGCGGAATGACCGTCTGGACCGAACCCTTGCCGAAGCTGGTCAGGCCGACCAGCGTCGCCCGTTCCTGGTCCTGAAGCGCGCCCGCGACGATCTCGGACGCCGAGGCCGATCCATAGTTGATCAGCACCACGACCGGCAGACCGCCGGTCAGGTCGCCCGGGCGGGCGGCGTAGCGTTCGATCTGGTCCGCGCTGCGACCGCGCTGGCTGACGATCTCGCCGCGTTCGAGGAAGGCGTCGGACACCTCGATGGCCGCGCTGAGCAGGCCGCCGCCGTTGTTGCGCAGGTCCAGGACATAGCCGCGCACGGCGGGGTTCTCGGCCTTGATGCGATCGATCGCCTCGGTCAGTTCGCGGCTGGTGTTCTCGTTGAAGGTCGCCACGCGCAGGTAGCCGAACTCGCCCTCGACCCGGCCCGTGACGCTGTCGACGGTGATGACCTCGCGCACCAGGGTGACTTCCAGCGGCTCCTCGCCATCGCGCAGGAAGGTGACGTTGACGGAAGTACCGATGGCCCCGCGCAGCTTTTCGGACACCTCGGACACCGTCAGGCCCGCCGCGTTCTGGCCGTCGATGGCCGAGATCACGTCGCCCGCCTGGACCCCGGCCTTGGCCGCCGGGCCGTCGTCCATGGGCGAGATGACCTTCACCAGCCCGCCCTCGGTCGTGATGGTCAGGCCGACGCCCGAGTATTCGCCCGAGGTGCGTTCCTGCAGGTCGCCATAGCCGTCGGGGGCCAGATAGTTGGAATGCGGGTCCAGCGCCGTCATCATGCCGGCCAGGGCGGCCTCGATCAGCTTCTTGTTGTCGACGGGGACGACATAGGCCTGTTCGATCACCGCCAGGGTGTCGCCGAACAGCTGCAGCATCCGGAAGGTCTCGTTCCGGGGCGTCTGGCTGGCCACGGCGGCGGCGGACAGTCCCAGGGCCACGGTGGCGGCTCCGGCGATCAGCAGTCTGCGCATTCGGTCTCTTTCAGGCCCCGGTCAGGGGTGGGGAGGGTTTGCGCGAACCTCGCCGTCAATCGTGGCGAGCGCGCGTCCTGCGGATAAAATCAGCGTCATGCGGCGGAGGGAAGCCAATTCCCATGATGCGGGTGAGAGTCGGGGGGTGGGTGAAAGTGACTCTCACTTCTCTCACTCTCCGCATCCGAGGTGGACGCGGTGATTACCCTGCCACGCCGATACGTCAGGATCGGGCGTAGCGCGGCCGACCCTACAGGAATGGGGCCGGATCGACAGGCCGGTCCCCGCGTCGGAGTTCCAGATAGACGTCACCGCCCGCCTCGCCCCGACCGAGCGACTGGCCGTCCGCGATCCTCTGGCCCGGCTCGACGTCCAGCGTGTCCAGCCCGGCGACCACGGCCCGCCAGCCGTCGCCGAGATCGAGGATCACCACCTGGCCCCAGCCGCTGAGCGGACCCGCGTGATCGACGCGGGCGGCGGCCGGGGCGGCGACCGAACCGGCGGGGGCGGACCAGCGCCAGCCCTGCGACCCTTGGCCGAAGCGGGCGATGGGGGCGCCGGCGACCGGCGAGGTCAGGCGGTCGCGACCGGCGGGCAACCGGCTGGCGGGCGCGTCGGTGGGGGCGGCGGCGGCGACCGGGCGGCCGCCCAGGGCCCGGATACGCGCCTCGAGCGCCTCGGCGGCCGTCTCCGCGCGCTCGGCGTCGGCGCGCAACACGGCGACGAGGGCCGTGCGCCGGGCGCTCAACTGCTCGATCTCGGCGCGGCGGTCGCCTTGCGCGCTTTCTGTCGTCATCAGCCGTTCGGACGACAGGACCGCGAGGCGGCGGATGCGGGCCACCTCGGCCTGCCGGGCGACCAGGACGTCGGCGCGACGGCGCAGGTCGGGGGCCATCGCCTTCATCAGGAGGGCGGCGCGCACGGTGTCGATCGCGCGGTCGGCGGGCACCAGAAGCGGCGGTGGGGGCCGGCGGCTCATCAGTTGCAGCGCCGACATCAACCGCATCTGGCCGTCGCGCGCCTGGGCCAGTTCGGCGACGACGGCGGCCTCGCGTCGGCCCAGCGCCCGCAGCCGCTCACGTTGTGCGGCCAGTTCCCGGTCGTCGTCGGCCACGTCGCGGCGGAGCGTCGTCAGTTCGCGGTCGAGGGCTTGGATCTCGCCCTGGGCGGCCTCCGCGTCAGCGCGCAGGCGGCGGGCGCGGATCTGTTCGTCGCGGTAGCGGGCCTGGAGCTGGTCGAGGTCGTCCTGGACCGTCGCCGAGGCCGGCAGGGCGGTCAGCAGGACGAGGGCGAGGACGGCGGCGCGGTTCATCAGTCGCGATGATAGGGTGATCCGGCCAGGATCGTCACCGCGCGATAGACCTGTTCGGCCAGCATGGCCCGGGCCAGGGCGTGGGGCCAGGTCTGGGGTCCGAAGGCGACGGTCGATCCGGCCGCTGCCAGCACCGAGGTGTCCAGCCCGTCGGCCCCGCCGATGGCGAAGGCCAGGCGTCGCTCGCCGCGATCCCTGAGCGTCGCGATATGGTTGGCGAAGGCGCGGCTGGAGTAGGACCGTCCCCGTTCGTCGCAGGCGATCAGATGCGCGCCCTCGGCGGCCGTCAGGATCAGCTCGGCCTCGGGGGCCTTGCCCGGCTTGCGGGGCTCCAGATCGATCAGGTCGCAGGGACCCAGACCCAGCGCGCGCCCGGCGGCGGTGGCGCGCGCGGCATAGTCCGTCGCGAGCGTGGCCTCGGGGCCGCGCCCGGCCTTGCCGATGGCGATGAGGGCGAGTTTCATCTGCGTTCCTTCTCCCCTTGCGGGAGAAGGTGGCCGAGCACAGCGAGGTCGGATGAGGGGTGAAACTCGGTCATCGACCGTGGCGGTGGGCAGCAGCGCGCGTTCGGACCGAAGGTTTCAGCATGGATCGAGCTTAGCCGCCTGATGTCGGAGTTTCACCCCTCATCCGGCCCTGCGGGCCACCTTCTCCCGCAAGGGGAGAAGGACGTTAGAGCCTCAGGCCGCGCCGGCCCCGCGGTGCGCGCTGTCGACGGCCCAGATCTTCTCGATGTTGTAGAAGACGCGGACCTCGGGGCGGAACAGGTGGACGATCACGTCGCCGGCGTCGATCAGCACCCAGTCGCAGTGCGGCAGGCCCTCGACCTTGGCGCGGCCCAGGCCGTTTTCCTTGAGCGTGCGCAGCAAGTGGTCGGCCAGGGCGCCGACATGGCGGTGCGACCGGCCGGAGGCCACGATCATGGTGTCGGCCATCGGGGATTTCCCCTTCAGGTCGATCAGGACGATGTCCTGGGCCTTGTCCTCGTCCAGCTTGGCCAGCACGGCCTGCTCGATCGGCGTCGAGCCGACGGGCAGCGGGGCTTCGCGGCTGAAGGAGGCGTCGTCATCCTCGGGCGGAACATTGCCTTCCGATCCCGTGCCGAACAGCGAATAGTCGGCGGAACCGTCATCCTCGTCGTCGTCGGTCGAGGCAGGCGTGCCGTCTTCGGAATGGACGGGATCGATGGGGTCCATCTCGTTCGCCGTGTTCGAGACGGCGGAGTCTTGCGCATCGTGCGCGGGCGAGGGGGTCAGCGGAGGGCTCCGGGCGGGTTCACTAAAGTGGCTCCTTAGCACGGACGGGGCAAAACGTCACCCGCAGCGTTGGGCGCTATCGCTCGGAGCCGGGTCCCTCGCGGCTTGAGCGCGACGACGCGTCTCTGGCGCGCAGGGCCGTGGAGGAAGACGGGTTCAGGGGGGCGGTCAGATAGGTCCAGGCCGGCGCCTGCATGCGGGGCAGCAGTCGCGCCTCGCCCGCCGAGACCCGGCTGGCGGCGAAGCGCATGGCGGTGGGGGCGGCGCGGCTCTCCAGCAGGGACCCCGGCCGTGCGATGACCGCCACCGGCATCATCCGCATGATGTCGGTCCACCCGCGCCAGCGATGAAAGCTCTCCAGATTGTCGGAGCCCATCAGCCAGACGAAATGCACGCCGGGGTGCCGGGCGCGGATCGCGCGCAGGGTATCGATCGTCCAGTGTGTTCCGGCGCGGGTCTCGAAGTCCGAGACGATCATGCGCGGCCCCAGGGCGACGGCGCGCGCCGAGGCCATGCGGTCCGAGAGCGGCGCGGTCCCGGCGCTGTCCTTGAGCGGGTTCTGAGGCGAGACCAGCCAGACGACCCGGTCGAGGTCCAGCCGTCGCATCGCCGTCTCGGCGACATGGGCGTGACCGTCGTGGGCCGGATTGAACGAGCCGCCGAACAGCCCGACCGCCATTCCGGGCGACAAGGTCAAGCCGTCGCGCAAGGCCCCGGAGCGGGGGCCGATCGCCTGGGGCGCGGGTCCGGCATGGAAGAAGGACAGGTCGGGGCTCGCGGGGCGTCGGGGCTTATGCTCATCGGTGAGCTAACACGCGGCGATGAGAGTGTCTCCCTCCCCGGACCGGGGCGGGTGGTCGACGCGCAGCGGAGACCGCGTGGGGCGGGCAAGGCGATACATCGGCGATCGAAAGCCGCACTGCCTTGCCGCCCCCACCCGGTCGCTTCGCGACCTGCCCTCCCCCGCCGGGGGAGGGAGAGGGTTCACGGTGCCCAGTCTCCAGCAGCGGGCCGTTCCTCGCCCTCGTCGTTGATCTCGCCCCGGGTCTTGCGAACCTCGGCCCAGGCGGCGCGGAGCAGTTCGGGGACCCCTTCGCCGGACACGCCGGAGACCCACAGGGGACGCTTTCCCGAGGCGGCCTCCAGTTCGGCGGACTTCTCGGCGCGGGCTTCGGGTGTCAGGGCGTCGATCTTGTTCAGGGCCAGGATCTCGGTCTTGTCGGCCAGGCCCTCTCCGTACGCGTCGAGCTCGCCCCGGATGATGCGGTAGGCCCCCGCCACATCGTCCTGGGTGCCGTCCACCAGGTGGATCAGCGAGGCCGAGCGCTCGACGTGGCCCAGGAAACGCGTGCCCAGGCCTGCGCCTTCCGACGCACCCTCGATCAGGCCGGGGATGTCAGCGATGACGAACCGCTCGCCAGGCGACAGGTCGACCATGCCCAGGTTGGGGGCCAGGGTGGTGAACGGATAGTCCGCGATCTTGGGCCGCGCTGCGGACGCGGCGGCGAGGAAGGTCGACTTGCCGGCGTTGGGCAGGCCCGCCAGGCCGATGTCGGCGATCAACTTCAGCCGCAACCAGATCCAGCGTTCCTGGCCCTCCTGGCCCGGATTGGCGTGGCGGGGGGCCTGGTTGATCGGCCCCTTGAAGCGGACGTTGCCCCAGCCGCCGTTGCCGCCGCTGAGCAACAGCTCACGCTGGCCGGCCTCGACCATGTCCAGCACGACCGTCTCCTTGTCCTCGTCCAGCACCTGGGTGCCGACGGGCACGCGCAGGACCACGTCCTCGCCCTTGGCCCCGTGCATCTGCCGGCCCTGGCCGTGACCGCCGGTCGCAGCCTTGAAATGCTGCTGGTAGCGATAGTCGATCAGGGTGTTCAGCCCCTCGACCGCCTCGACCCAGACATGGCCGCCGTTGCCGCCGTCGCCGCCGTCGGGCCCGCCGTTCGGGATGAATTTCTCGCGCCGGAACGACACCGAGCCGCCCCCGCCGTTGCCGGAGCGAATGTAGATCTTGGCCTGGTCAAGAAACTTCATGAGGTATTCTTTGTTGCGCTAACGCTCGGCTCGCGGAGCCTCGCTGCTTGAGCGCGGGTGGGGGGCGCTATCGCTCGGAACACGGTCCCTCGCGGCTCGACCGGGGCTTATGAACGAGAAGCGGGGCGAATTACAGGCCGAGCCCTGCGATGGAGCCCGGTCTGCGCTATGGTCGTGATTCGGCATCAACGGGCGGGACGGCATGGCGGAGGCCGACATCGCATTCGCGGCGGCTGCGGGAGCGGCGGGTCTGGCCCTCGCGGTCAGCGCCTGGGCCTTTCGCCTGCGCCGCGAAACGGCGGCGCGGCTGGACGCGGCCCTGGTCTCGCACGAGGCGCTGACCCGTCAGGCCTCGGCCGGGATCAGCGCCGTCGCCGCCTTCGACGAGGTCCGACTGGGGCTGCAGCCGGGCGAGCCTCCCATCCTGTTGGGCTCCGATCCCGCCGTGGCGGCGGCGCGGGCGGTGTTGGCCGGGGATCGCGACGGCACCGACGCCCTGGTCCTGTCCGAAGCCCTTCACACCCGCCACGGCGAGGCGATCGACCGGCTGCTGGCCGAGGGCGCGCCGTTTCGCGCGCGCGATCCCGCCAGCGGCTGGACCGTCGAAGGGCGGACCGACGGCGGCGTCGCCTGGCTGAGGCTGACCGAGCGGTCCGAGGCCGTCGCGTCCCCGGGCGATCCCGGGCTGGGCGCGGGCCTGATCGCCGAGGCCTCGCCCTCGCCGGCCTGGGTGCTGGACGGCGAAGGCGGCCTGGTCTGGGCCAACCGCGCCTGGCTGGCCGAGACCGGCTGCGTGACCCTGGATGAGGCGCGCGAACGCCAGGCCTCCTTCGACCGGGGGGCCGACCAGCTGGCGGCCGAGGCCGGGCGGATCGGCACGCGCCAGGAGGGTTTCCGCTGGACGCCCGGCGAAGGCCGCCGACGCGCCTGGAAGATCATGGCCGAGCCGATCGCCGGCGCAGGCGGCCCGGTGCTGGTCTTCGCGCTCGACATGACCGAGGCCGAGGAGACGCGTGACACCCTGCGCCGCCACGTCGAGGCCCATGACGAGACGCTCAACCACCTCGCCGACGCGGTCGCCATCTTCGGGCCGTCGCGTCGGCTGGCCTTCCACAACACCGCCTTTCAGGCCCTGTTCGGTCTGGACGCCGCCTGGCTGGACGAGCGCCCGACCCACGCCGAGCTGCTGGACCGCCTGCGTCAGCGCCGCATGCTGCCCGAGGTGGTCGATTACGCAAGTTGGAAGACGCGCGAGCTGGACTTCTATGGGGCGGCCGAGGCGGCCCCGGACGAGAGCTGGTCCCTGCCGGACGGGCGGACCTTGCGCGTCGTGCGCCAGCCCCACCCCCTGGGCGGGGTGCTGCTGCTGTTTTCGGACATCACCGGCGAGCTGAACCTGCGCAGCCGGTTCAATGCCCAGCTACAGGTCCAGACAGCGACGCTGGACAAGCTGAACGACGCCGTCGCCGTGTTCGGCTCGGATGGAAGGCTGCGTCTGCACAACGAGGCGTTCGAGAGCTTCTGGAACCTGTCGGCCGAGACGCTCAGGGACGCCGGTGACTTCGACGCCGTGGCCGAGCTGTGCAAGGCCGCCCTGCCGGACGCGGCCCTGTGGCTGGGGCTGAAGGCGCGGGTGGCCGACCCCGATCCCGAAAGCCGCGTGGCGGTCTCCGGCGAGGGACGGACCCTGGATGGCCGCACGGCCGCCTGGCAGACCCGGCCTCTGCCGGACGGAGCAACCCTGGTCGCGTTCTCCGATGTGACGGCACGGCGCGAGCTGGAGCAGGCCCTGGCCCAGCGCGAGGCGGCCCTGAAGGAAAGCCAGGCCCTGAAGCGCGAGTTCGTCGGCTCGGTCAGCTACGAGCTCCGCACGCCCCTGACGACCATCGTCGGCTATTCCGAGCTGCTGGAGACCCTGGGCGACCTGCCGGAACGCAGCCGCCAGCACGCCGGAGCCATCCGGATCGCGGCGGGACAGCTGGCCGCCTCGATCGACGATGTGCTGGACATGGCCCAGATCGACGCCGGCGAAATGGAGCTGTCGCTGGGCGACGTGCGGATCAAGGACCTGTTCGCCGAGGCGGCAGGACGGCATCTGGGCCGCATCGAGGGCCGGGGCGCGAGCTTCCGCGCCGAGGTGCCCGCCGACCTGCCGATCCTGCGCGGCGACGCGCGGCGACTGGGCCAGGCGGTCGATCACCTGCTGGACAACGCCGCCCGGTCGATCTCCGAAGGCGGCGTCGTCACCCTGAAGGCCGAGGCCAACGCCTCGGAGATCCGCATTCGGGTCGAGGACACCGGTCGGGGCATCCCCTATCACCTGCAGGCCCATGTGTTCGACCGCTTCGTCAAGCGCGAGCGCGGCGGGCCGGGCGTCGGCCTGGCCCTGGTCAAGGCGCTGGTCGAGCTGCACGGCGGCTGGGCCGAGGTCGAGAGCGAACCGGGCAAGGGCGCGGCCTTCATCCTGCACCTGCCGCTGGAGGCCGACGGCGTGGCGGCGGCACCGGAGCTGGCGCTGGGTTAGGCAGGAGGCAGTAGGTTTGAGCGGTGTCGGCCCACCCACTTACCTCCCGACCCTTTACTGCCTACTGCCTACTGCCTACTGCCTTCCTTATGGCCGACCTCCTCAAGACCGCCCTGATCTACGACTTCGACGGCACGCTGGCGCGCGGCAACATGCAGGAGGTGACCTTCATCCCCTCGGTCGGCATGGGCGTGGGCGACTTCTGGGGCGAGGCGGACCGGCTGACCAAGTCGGCCGATGGCGACAACATCCTGATGTATATGCAGCTGATGCTGCAGCGGGCTCGCGAGAACGGGCGGCCGGTGACCAGGACCTTGCTCAAGGAACACGGCGAGGACGTCAAACTGTTCGACGGGCTGAAGTCCGACCTGACCGGCAAGGGCTGGTTCGAGCGGATCGACAGGGTCGGCCGCAAGTATGGGCTGGAGATCGAGCATTACATCATCTCGGCGGGGCTGGAGGAGATGATCGACGGCTGTCCCATCCGCCCGGCCTTCCGGCACGTCTTCGCGTCCAAGTTCGCCTATGACGACCACGGGGTGGCGATCTGGCCGGCGGTGGGCGTGAACTATACCACCAAGACCCAGTATCTGTTCCGCATCAACAAGGGCGTCCTGAACCACTGGGACCACGAGCGGATCAACAAGTTCGTGCCCGACGACGAACGCGCCGTGCCGTTCGAGCGGATGATCTTCCTGGGCGACGGCGACACCGATGTGCCGACCATGAAGATGATGCACACCAAGGGCGGCTTCTCGATCGCGGTCTATGATCCCAGGAACTCGGAACGCGACCAGGAGAAGATCTACGGCCTGATCTCGGAGGACCGCGTCAATTTCGTCGCCGCCGCCGACTATCGCGAGGGCCAGCCGCTGGACCTGATCGTCAAGGGCCTGCTGGGCCGGATCGCCATCAACGCCGGGACGATGGCGGCGGTGTGAGGCCTCAGCCGGTCGCGGCGTCGGCGTCTTTCTGAGGCGCTTTCGCCTTCTGATCGTCACCCGTGTTGACGACCGGGTCTCCGCCGGCAGGCGGCTGTGAAGCCGCCGCCTTTTGCCCCTGCGCCGCCAGGCTCTGATTGATGTCGGCCTGATCCGGGTCGACGTCCGAGCCGGAGGCGGAGCCGCCTCGCAGCGATCCCGCCCGGGTGTCCGAACCCATGTCGCTACCGCTCAGGGCGGCCTTCAGGGCGTCGCCGGCCTTGGCCGGATCAAGGCGGTCGCGAGCCTCGGCGGACGGCAGGTCATTGGTGGGTCGATCGGCGTCGGTCATGCGAGGGCTCCTGTGGAAACGGAAGGTCGCGGGGGAGCCGTCGGTTCCGCGCGAGGAAAGGGGCCGCGATCGCTCGCGGCCCCGGCTTGCTCGTGTCGCTATCGCTCGCCGCGCGGCGGCTTGCTGCTTGAGCGCGGGTCAGGCCGCCTCGAACAGCTTGTTCCACCGGCGCTTGTCGCGGTTCTTCCAGGCACCCCGGTGATAGGCGTCGGAGCCGATCAGCGGGACGACGGTCGTGGCCTCGGCGAACACCATCTGTTCGTGCGTCGTCTGGACCTTGCCCCAGGAGGCGGCCTCTTTCAGCGTCGAGGAGGAGCAGGCGCCGTCGCGGACGTCGGCGACCGTGATCTGCACCGCGTATTTGTGCATCTCGGCCTCGATGCCGAGGATCTCGGCGCAGACCACCGTGTCCTGGGCGAAGTTCTTGGGCACGCCGCCGCCGACCATGAACAGGCCGGTGACGCCCGCCGCGATCTTGATGTCGGTCAGTTCGCGGAAGTCGGCGACCGCGTCGATCATCAGATAGGGCTTCTTCTCGGCCATCCGCTCCTTCTGGTGCTTGACCAGACCGAAGCCGGCGGACGAGTCGACGAAGGCCGGGCAGAAGATCGGCACGCCCTCTTCATAGGCGGTCTGGATCAGCGAACCGGGCTTCCTGGCGTTGCCCTCGCTCAGCCATTTGCCCATTTCCCAGATGAACTCGCGGCTGGAATAGCCGCGCGGTTCCAGCCGGTTGCAGATCTCCAGGATGGTGTGGTCGCAGGCCTGGAGCTCTTCCTCGTCGATATAGGTGTCGTAGATGCGGTCGATGTAATTCTCGCGCAGGACGTTGTCGTCGACCTGACCGGCCGCCTGATAGTGTTTGAAGCCTAGGGCCTCGAAGAAATCCATGTCGACGATGGAGGCGCCGGTGGCGACCACGGCGTCGATCATGCCGAACTTCACCATGTCGCGGTACACATGCATGCAGCCGCCGGCCGAGGTCGAACCGGCCAGGATCAGCCAGGGCGAGCAGGCGGTGTCTTCCAGCGCCATGTTGAAGATGTCGGCCGCCCGGGCGGTGTCGCGCGAGGAGAAGCTCATCTTGCGCATGCTGTCGATGATCGGACGCGCGTCGAAGCTGGTGATGTCGATGTGCTCCACGACGTTCTGGAGCAGCTGGGCCTTCTGGTTGGTCTGAACGGGAGCGTTCATTGCAAGGGTTTCCCTTTGGTTTGAGCGCCCGTCGTCAAAAACATCAGCGGCCCGGACGGAGCGACGGGCCGCTGCGGTAGTCGTGGTGGTCGTCTAGTCCAAAAGCGTGACGGAGTTCAGACCGTTTCGACGAGAACAGGCGGCTGGGCCGCCTTCCTCGCCGCGTTTTCCTCGTTCTTCACCCGGATCCAGCCGGGGATCAGAAAGGCGTCGACGATCCACCAGATCGTCATGGGGACCCCCAGATAGGGTCCGAGCAGGCTGGTCATGATCCAGGTCACGAACCCCGCCGCTGCCATGCCCAGCGCCGATTTCCAGCGCCCGACATACAAGCGGTGGCCGCCGGCCCAGCCCAGGAACAGCCAGAGCGCATAGCCGATGACCAGGGTCCGGTTTCCGTCCCAGGGTTTGGAATAGGCCGGGTCGGACTCCATGAACTCGCGATGCCGCTGATCGTGCATCATCTGCGCGTGACCGGGCGCGTTCGATCCGTGATCGATGCTGGGCCCCGGATCGTGCGAGCCGTGCGCGTCGGACATCAAGAACCTCCCAAGCTTGGCCGTTCGAGAAGCCGTGACACCCGCGCGCGCGGTTCACAAGCCTTCGTTATCTGACCTCAGCGGCGACTCTTCCGGCGCTGGCCCGCCTTGCCCTTGGGGCGCGACAGGCGGACGACCTTCCTGGCCTGCTCTTCCGCCGTGGTGCGCACGGTCGGGATGGAGCGGGGTGCCAGACCGTACAGCGAGGCCATCGGGGCGTCCTCGACCGCGGCGATGTCGTGTTCGCCATAGCCGTTGAAGCCCGTCGACATGGCCACGCCATAGGCGCCCAGCATGCCGATCTCGATGAAGTCGCCCTCGCGGATGTCGGCCGGCAGCCAGAACGGACCCGGCATATGGTCGATCGAATCGCAGGTCGGTCCATAGAACTGGAACGGCTTGAGATCTTCCGAGGCCTGGCCGTCCCGGACCAGCTTGGTCGGGAAGGGCCAGCGCGAGTGGGTCGCGTCGAATAGCGAGCCATAGGACCCGTCGTTCAGATACAGGGCGTCGCCCTTTCTCAGGTCCACGCGCGCCAGGATCGAGGACGACTCGGCCACCAGCGCCCGGCCGGGCTCGCACCACAACTCGGTGGTTTCCGACACGGGCATCTCGTTGAAGCCGCGATGGATGGCGTCGGCGTATTCGCTCATGTCCGGCGGAACCATGCCCGGATAGACCGAGGGGAAGCCGCCGCCCACGTCGACGATGTCGACAAAGACGCCCGCCTTCTTGATGGCGCGACCGACCTGGGCCATCGCCGCCTCATAGGCCGAGGGGCGCATGCACTGGGACCCGACGTGGAAGCAGACGCCCATCAGCCCGTCCCTGACCGCCCGGCGCGTGGCCAGGAGCAGGGCCGGGGCCTGATCGGTCGAGACACCGAACTTGCCGGACAGGGAATAGGCCGCGCCGTCCGCCGAGACCGCCATGCGGACCAGCAGGTTCAGATCGTCCGCGCCGCCGGTGGCGTCGAGGATCTTCTGCAGCTCGTCCTCGCAGTCGAGCGAGAAGGTGCGCACGCCGTGATCGAAATAGGCGCGCGTGATCGCCGAGCGGCTCTTGACCGGGTGCATGAAGGCCAGGCGCGCGTCGGCGCTGACCGAGCGGACCAGCTCGATCTCGGCCAGAGATGCGACGTCGAACCCGGTGACGCCCGCGTCAACGAGGGTCTGGATGACCCATGCGGACGGGTTTGCCTTCACGGCATAGAAGACGTCAGCCTTTAGATTGTCCTGGAACCAGCGCGCCGCTACGGAAACCGAACGCGGCCGCACGAGTGCGACGGGACGTTCAGGGGACCGCTCGCGGACCAGGTCCAGGGGAAATGTGTACGTGCGCAATTCACGTAAACCCCTGTTATTGTTAAACCCAGCCGGCGTTAGCAGCGCAAACGTTAGACCTACGGGGTCCGCCGGAAGCGGCCATATGGGGTCACGCGACTGTCATGTAAAGCGGTTTTTTTGCGGCGAGGCCCTGTGGGCAATCTTCTGATCCGACGACGGAAGGTCTGTGATTTCAACGTCGCGAAGTGCATGCGTCCGATTCTGGCGTATCGGGCTGGTCAGGTACGACGATGATGAACGCGACCGCCCTCGGTGAGATTGAATTTTATCTATTCAGGCCGTTCGAGGTCGCTGGCCAGCGGCACTTTCTGCAGCCCGAGCTTCGCGCCAAACTGGCCTCCGGGTCCTGGGCGCGTCGCCACGCACTGTTGGCCGCTATCGACCATCGCGCCGACATCAGTATCGACGCTCAGGCGATCGCTGAGGATTTCATCAACCTGCGTTTCTCACCGTTCATGAAGAAGTGGTGCGGGCGCAGTCCGGTCGGCTCCTACTCGGCCTTCGCGCGTTTGGGCGAACGATCAGCCGACGGACCGGGCGACTATGTCGCCGTACTCGATGTGTTGGCCGACGGTGGACCGGGCAGATTTCTTGCGCAGGATTGGAACATCGAGTTCGCCCACTTCAGGCAACGCCGCCTGTTGCCGGTCTGGTTGCGAGGGATGGCGACGCCCTACCCGGATATGCTGCCTGAAGGGTTTGCCGCCATGATCGGCGAACTGGCGGAAGATGCGGTCACCCACGGTCGCCGCACGAAGCAGCAACTTTGTCACGATGTTCCCCACATCCATCACGCGAACTCGCACATTAAGGCGTGGGCTGGACTAGTCAGCGAGTTCCCGAAGCCGCCATGGCTCGGCAGTGATCGTCTGCGTCCGATCCTCGACGAGCCTGGGCTTCGTAGAGAAAGTCGACGCTTCTACAACTGTGTCCACAGGCGCACGGATGACTACGAAAGCGGGGCGCGAACGCTGTTCGTCTGGGACGGGCCGCCGCCGGTGATGGTGTCGGTGATGTTTTTGGGCGGTCGCCCCTTTGTCCGCGAAATGTCGGGCCTGCGAAATGCACAGGTTGATCCGCTCATCGCCCGAGAAATCTTTGAGGAGATCAAGAATGGCGGCAGCCGCTAACCCGAGATTTTCGCCCTGGCACCCCTCAGGGGACCCCCGGATCGATCGCGTTCGCCTGCTGGTCGTCGGCGAGAGCCACTACGAGGAGCCTCCCCAGTGGCTCGACGATGGGCGGGTTTTGCCGTCTGACTACACCGTCAAGATTATCGAAGAATGGGGGCTAACGCCCGAAAAACGCCATCCGTTTTTTGCTGGCATCTTCGAGTGCCTCACCGGCGATGAGTGGGTGAATGAACCGGCACGCTTGGCTGATTTCTGGCAGAATCTGCTGTTTTACAACTATGTTCAGAGGCTTGTTAAAGGCGGTGCGAGAAACGCCCCCAGCGCGACTGATTGGGCGTTCTCACATCCTCGCTTTCGTCCGGCGCTTGAAATGTTGAAGCCTGAGGCCATCCTTATACTTGGCCGACGTCTCTGGCGAAACATGGACGATGAAGATGCGATGCTGCTGGAATCCTCAGACCCACTCCAGACGGTGGTCGGATACCGTCTCGCCGACGGTCGCATGATCCCAGCCTTGCATATCCGACACCCGTCTAGCGCTGGCTTTAGCGGGGTGAAACTCAGTGCCGAAGTACGAGCGTTCCTCGCATCGACCCGATTACCACACTGATCTGCCGCCAGTTCACCGCGCTTTACGCCCCGCGCTCCCGCATGGCATTAAGACTTGCCGGAACGCGGTCCTCGCGGCATTCGGCGCCGGGTCTTCAGCCGCCGTCAGCGAGTTCATGAGTTCATCCGCCGCAGCAACCGCCGCGCCCGGCCCGCTGGCGACCAGTCTGGTCCTGGCGCGGGACGTGTCCAAGACCTTCGGGGCCCGAAAGGCGCTGGACGGCGTCTCCGTGTCCGTCGCCGCCGGAGAGATGGTCGCCCTGATCGGCCCCTCGGGATCGGGCAAGTCCACCCTGCTGCGGTCCATCACGGGGCTTCAGTCCATCGACGGCGGGAAGGGCACGATCAGCGTGTTCGGCCAGACCGTGCAGAAGGACGGCCGCGTGACGGGCGCGCGGGCGGCCCGCCGCCGGCTGGGCATGATCTTCCAGCAGTTCAACCTGGTCGGACGGCTCAGCCTGTTCTCCAACGTCATGCTGGGGGCCCTGGGGCGTCTTCCGGGCTGGCGCGGGATGCTCGGGGCCTGGCCCTCGGCGGACAAGAGCCGCGCCATGCAGGCCCTGCACCGGGTCGGGGTGTCGGACTACGCGGCCCAACGCGCCAACACCCTGTCGGGCGGGCAGCAGCAGCGGGGGGCCATCGCCCGGGCCCTGGTCCAGGGCGCCGAGGGCATCCTGGCGGACGAGCCGGTGGCCTCGCTGGACCCGGTCTCGGCGCGCAAGGTCATGGAACTGCTGGTCGAGCTGAACAAGCGCGACGGCCTGGGCGTGATCGTGACCCTGCACCAGGTCGATTACGCCATCCGCTATTGCGACCGGGTGATCGCGCTCAAGGCCGGCAAGGTCGTTTACGACGGGCCCTCGACCGGTCTGGATACGAAGCAGCTGATCGACATCTACGGTCCCGAGTTCGAGGACGCGTTCTGGGAAGCCAAGGCATGACCTTCACCCGCATCACTCGTCGGTTCGGCATGGTCGCCGCCGCGTCCGCACTCCTGGCCCTGTCGGCCTGCGGCGACGGTGACGACACCCCAACGACCGGCGCGCCCGAGACCCTGACCTTCTCCATCCTGTCGGCCGAGGGTCAGGCCTCGGCGGGGCCGCTGTGGGAGCCGCTGCTGGCCGACATGGAAGAGGCGATCGGCATTCCGGTCGAACCCTTCTTCGGCTCGAACTACACCGTCCTGGTCGAGGCCATGCGCGGCAACCAGACCCAGGTCGCGTGGTTCTCGGCCAAGCCAGCGGTCGAGGCCATCGACCGCGCCGACGCCGAGGTGATCGCCCGCACCGTCAACCGCGAAGGCCAGGACAGCTATCGCTCGACCCTGATCGTCAAGACGGGCTCGGGCATCACTCTGGACCGGGTCCTGGCGTGCGGCGGCCAGCTGGACTTCGGCATCGGCGACGCCCAGTCGACATCGGGGACGCTCGCCCCCATGGCCTTCCTGTTCAATCCGCGCGGGATCGATCCCAGCCAGTGCTTCAAGACCGTGCGGGCCGCCAATCACCAGGCCAACGCCTTCGCCGTGGCCACCGGCGTGGTCGATGTGGCGACGTCGAATACCGTGAACACGGTCTTCCTTGTGCGCCAGAACCCCGCCGTCGCCGAGCAGATCACCGAGATCTGGCAGTCCCCGCCCATTCCTGAATCCGGTATCCTGCTTCGCAGCGACCTGGACCCCGCGACCAAGGAGAAGATCCGCAGCTTCTTCCTCACCTACGGACAGGGCGAGGGCGTCGAGGCCGAGCGCCAGCGTCAGGTGCTGGCAGGGCTGGAGTACTCCCAGTTCCGCGCCGCCGACGACAGCTACCTGAATCCGATCCGCGAGCTGGTCGCCGACCAGAAGCTGTCGGAGGCCCGTGCCGCCAACGACACCGCCGGCATCGAGGCGGCCCAGGCCGAGCTGGAGCGTCTGCGGGCGCTGCGTGAGGTCCAGCCTTGACCGACGGCGCGCTTCCCGCCGGCACCATCCCCAGGCCGCCTGCGAAGTCCTTCGGGGCCTGGGCGCTGGACGTCCTGATCTGGGGCGGGGTGGGTGTCCTGCTGGTCTACAGCATCGGCGACGTCGACCTCGGCAATCTCTCGCGGCTGTTCTCCAACTCGGAGAACACGCGGACCTTCGCCGCCGAACTGGCCAAGCCGGACTTCACCGACTGGCGTCTGTTCGTCGAGAAGATGTGGGAGACGGTCCAGATCGCCCTGTGGGGCACCTTCATCGCCGTGTTCGCCGCCGTGCCCATGGGGCTGGCGGCCGCCCGCAACGTGGCCCCGGGCTGGCTTGTGTTTCCGGTCCGGCTTGTGATGAACCTGCTACGGTCCATCCCCGACCTGGTCATCGGCCTGTTGTTCGTGGTGGCCGTGGGTCTGGGTCCTCTGCCGGGGGTCCTGGCCATCGCGCTCAACACCGCCGGCGTCCTGGCCAAGCTGTTCTCCGAGGCCGTCGAGTCGATCGACAAGGGTCCGGTCGAGGGGGTGCGGGCCACGGGCGGATCGTCCCTGCACGAGATCGTCTGGGGCGTCGTGCCCCAGGTCGCCCCGCTGTGGACCTCGTTCGCCCTCTACCGCTTCGAATCCAACAGCCGCTCGGCCACGGTGCTGGGCCTGATCGGGGCCGGCGGCATCGGTCAGGTGCTGTTCGACCGGATGAACGCCTTCGACTTCCGCGACGTGTCCGCCGTCGTCATCGTCGTGGTCGTGGCCGTGACGATGATCGACATGCTGTCACAGGCCATGCGCAAACGTCTGCTTTAAGCGTCGTCCAAACGTCGTCCGGATACCGCCTTTCATGTCTTCGACCCTGCCTCGCCGGCTGTTCGTCGCCGTCAGCGCCGCCACCGCCCTGACCCTCGCCGCGTGCGGACAGGGCGGGCAGCAGAGGAACGGCATCTGGGCCGCCGGGTCCTCGACCGTGTTTCCCTTCGCCACCCGGGTGGCCGAGAATTTCGGCCGCAACAATCCCGAGGGCGCGCCGCCGCGGGTCGAGTCGCTCGGCACCGGCGGCGGCATCCAGGCCTTCTGCCAGGGCCTGGGACCGACCACGCCGGACATCGCCAACGCCTCGCGACGGATGAAGGGGTCCGAGTTCGATCTGTGCGCCCAGAACGGCGTCACCGACATCATCGAGATCAAGATCGGTTACGACGGCCTGGCCGTCGCCACGGCGCGGTCCGGGGCCGACTTCGACATCCGGGGAAGCGACCTCTATCTGGCCCTGGCCAAGGAGGTACCGGGTCCGGACGGCGAGCTGATCGCCAACCCCTACCGCACCTGGGATCAGGTCCGGCCCGGCCTGCCGAACCAGCGCATCCAGGTCTATGGCCCGCCGCCGACGTCGGGCACGCGCGACAGCTGGTCGGAACTGGCGATGCTGACCTCGGCCGAGGCCCTGCCAGCCCTGGCGTCGCTCGCCGAAAGCGATCCGGACCGGTTCGAAGCCGTGGCCCAGACCCTGCGCGAGGACGGCGCCTGGGTCGATTCGGGCGAGAACGACAACGCCATCGTCCAGACCCTGACGCGGACGCCCGGCTCTGTCGGCGTGTTCGGCTATTCCTTCCTGGAAGAGAATTTCGGTCAGGTGAAGCCGGCCACGGTCAACGGCGTCCTGCCAACGCTGGAGACGATCGCGTCTGGCGAATACCCGATCTCGCGCTCGATGTTCATCTATGTGAAGCGCGCCCATATCGGCGTGACGCCGGGGCTGCAGGACTTCCTGATCGAGTTCACGTCCGAGGCGGCCGTGGGCCGGGGCGGCTATCTGCAGGATCGCGGCATGGTGCCACTGCCGGGGCCGGAACGGGAGGGGCAGCGCGCCGTCGCCGCCAACCTGACCCTGATGACGCGGCCGCCGGAATAGTCAGCGCGGACTGCGCGCCAGCGCCCGACCCACATCTTCCAGCCGCCACAGCGACAGATAGTGGTCGCCATGGATCGGCGGCGGCAAATCATAGGGCGGGGCGGCCAGATCGAGCTCGCGCGACGCGCCCGGGGCCAGCATCTCCAGCTCCAGGTTCTCGTAGCCCGTGTTGGAGGTGATCAAGAGCCACGTCGAGCCCGACGCGACCATGTTCTTCAGGGCCGCGCGCACGTCCCGCTCATAGAGATGGTTCACCAGGTCCTTGCACAGGATCAGGTCGGCGCGCGGCGGCACCTCGGCGACCACGTCCAGCACCGCGAAGGCCCGCCCCGGATGGGTCCGCCAGTTCCGCGCGATCAAGGGCTCGACGATGTCATAGCCGACGTAGGCGACCTCGGGGTGGGCGGACAGGACATCGCCCATCCAGTGGAAATCGCCACAGGGAATGTCTGCGATCGAGCGCACGCCCAGTTCCGGGATGAACCGGTGCAGCAGCCGCGCCGTATGTTCAACCGACCCGGAGCCATGATCCGAACCCGGCCCGGACACGGATTCGCCCGTGGCCCAGCGCCGCGTCTCGAACACCCGGGTGAACCGCTCGCGATTGGTCGGATGACTCTCGCCATAGGGCCGCTTTTCCAGGCGTTTGGGCCAGCCGAAACCGAGCACCATGGGTGCCTCAGGCCGCCGCCCGGCGACGCAGCCGGGTGATGCGACGCAGCCGCCGCCAGAAGCGGCCGCGCTGGGGCTCCGGATAGGGCTCCAGGTTCTGCACGAACTGCTCGGCCGAGGCGCGCCAGCTGAAGGTCTCCGCATAGGCACGGGTGGTGGACCGGTCGCACTCCAGCGCCTTCAGGCAGGCGACCTTCAGGTCGTCGTCAATGGCGCCGGCGTTCGAGCCGGGGATCAGGTCGATGGGCCCATGGGCGGGATAGGCGGCGACGGGCGTGCCGGTCGCCATCGCCTCCAGGATCACCAGGCCGAAGGTGTCGGTCCAGGACGGGAAGACGAAGACATCGGCATCGCGGAAGCATCGGGCCAACTCCTCGCCGAAACGGGCGCCCAGGAACTTGGCCGCCGGATAGCGGGCCTCCAGGTCGGCGCGCGCCGGGCCGTCGCCGACCACGATCTTGGTCCCCGGCAGATCGGTCTCCAGGAAGGCCTCGATGTTCTTCTCGACCGCGACCCGGCCGACGTTCAGCCAGAAGGGACGCGGCCAGTCCTTTCCAGGGTCGTTGGGGCCGCCCATCTGGTCGAAGATGCGCTCCAGATCCGGACGGAACAGCTCGGTGTCCACACCGCGCGACCACGGCGAGATGTTCTTGAAGCCGTGCTCTTCCAGCTCGGCCTTCAGTGTCGGCGTGGCGACCATCAGCCGGCCCGACGGCTTGTGGAACCACTTCATATAGGCGTAGCCGACCTGCACCGGGACGGGGAAGCGGGCGGAGATATATTCAGGGAATTTCGTATGATAGCTGGTCGTGAAGGGCAGCTTCCACTCCACGCAGATGCGCCGGGTGGCGATGCCGATGGGCCCCTCCGTGGCGATGTGGACGGCCTCGGGCTCGATCGCGCGCAGGCGCTCGCGGATCTCTTCCTCGGCCCCGAGCGCCAGCTTGATCTCGGGATAGGTCGGTGCCGGGATGGTCTTGAACTGGCTGGGTTCGATGACCTCGACCTCGTGGCCCATGGCGCGGCATTCGGCGACCGTCCGCGTCAGGGTGCGGACGACGCCGTTGACCTGGGGCTCCCAGGCGTCGGTGGCCAGAACGATGCGCATGGGGGCGGGCGGCTCTCACCTCGGAAGCGGGCTGCGACTACTAGCGTCATCGCAGCCGCCTGGCGAGATGGCGTGTGTTTCAACCTTGAAATCCGACTGCAACCTTGCGTCGGCATCCGAGGCGTTTTCAAGGAAGAGTCCCGATGACCTCACGCATCCTGATGCTCCTGGCGTCCGCCGCCGTCCTGGGCCTGCCGGTCTCGGTCCACGCGAGCGACCTTCCGACCGCCTGCACAGCCCCGTTGGGCGAGCGCCCCGCGCTGTCGGGCATAGACGTCGAGGCGCTCCCCGCCCAGCCTGGCGACCTGCCGGTGCTCAAGGTGACGGCCCAGGCCACCGGCGCATGGATGAAAGTCCATTATGACGCAGGGTCCGAAGCGGCGGCCTGGAGCCGCGCCGTCTGTCTGGGCGCCCAGATCGAAGAGTTGACGCGAGACCTGGGCGACGTGCGCCGTGACGCGGAATGGTTCTCGGTGGTCTTCACCCAGGACCCGGCCTACGTCCCGCTGCGCGGCCCCGGGGTGAAGGCGCGCTGGTCGATCCAGGTCGGGGCCGACGGCAACCTGCCGGAGCTATCGCAGCATCTGGTCCGCGCGGTGATGCCGCACGAGCAGGTGCACGACTATCAGCGGCGGGCCGAAGCGAGACTGCCGCGCTGGTTCGCCGAAGGCCACGCGACCTGGGTCGGATTGCGTGTGACCGGGGCCATCGACGCAGGTGTGGCCCATAGCGAGAGGGAAAAACTCGCGACGGCACGCGCCGAGGCGACCGCCCCGCTCAACCTCGCCGCATGGGGCTCGGTCCGCCCGCGCCGCGAGGCCATCATGCGGCAGGTCTCGGCGGAGGACCGGGCCAAGATGCAGGCCGATCCGAGTTTCCACCCCGGGGGCACCTTCCGCTTCACCAGCGCGGACTTCGAGGGCGACGAGTCGAACATGCCGGCCCGTTACGGCGCTGCCCTGGCCGTTTTCGACGGGCTGGAAGCGCGCCATGGCGCGGAGGCGGTTCGTGCCTGGGTCACCGAGGTCACCGCCCAGACGGGCCTGGTCAGTCCCGAGAGTATGGCCGCCTCGGTTCGAGAGCATTTCGGCGAGGCGATGGAGGATCTCCTTCGCGACCCCTGATCGTTGGCCGTCAGCGGGGCCAGCCGCCGGCACGGCTGAGGGCGCTGGGGGTCGGTCGGCCGATGCGCTCGCCGATCCAGCGGGCCGTGTCGATCAGGGCGTCCAGGTCATAGCCGGTCGAAAAGCCCGCGCGCTCCAGCATATAGACCAGGTCCTCGGTCGCGACGTTTCCTGTGGCTCCCGGCGCGAAGGGGCAACCGCCGATGCCGCCGACCGAGGCGTCCAGCACATCGATCCCCGCCTGGACCGCCGCATAGGCGTTGGCGACGCCGGTGTTCCTCGTATCGTGAAAATGCAGCCGCAGGGTCGTATCGGGCGCGGCGGCACGGGCCGCCTCGATCTTCTTGTTAACGCCCCAGGGATCGCCGACGCCGATGGTGTCGGCCAGGCCGATCTCCCTCACGCCCAGCCGGGCCAGTTCGCCGACCACCGCCGTGACCTGATCGACCGAGACCTCGCCGTCGAAGGGGCAGCCCCAGACGCAGGACAGGGTGGCCGACAGGGACGGCACGGGCGTATCGGCGCCGACCGAGTTGGCGCGACCCGCGACGATGGCCTCGAGCATGGCCAGCTGGTCCCGGGTCGACAGGCCCTGGTTCTTCAGGCCGAAGCCGTCGGTGACCGACAGGGACACATTGACCTCGTCGACGCCCGTGCCGAGCGCCCGGTCATAGCCCTTGCCGTTCAGAACGAGACCGATGCGGCTGCGGCCCTCGGTGGACGGCAGGTCGGCCATGACCTCTTCCGCTCCGGCCATCTGGGGCACGAGGCGCGGATGGACGAAGCTGACCGCCTCGATCCGTCGCGCCCCGGCGGCCTCCAGCCGCAGCACCAGTTCGGCCCGGATGGCGGGATCCAGGACGGCCTTCTCATTCTGCAGGCCGTCGCGGGGGCCGACCTCGACGATCTGGATGGGCCGGCTCACTCGGTGTCGTTCCGTACGGCTTCCCGCGCCGCGCGGGCCTCGGGCGGGGCATAGAGCGTCAGACGGACATCGTCGCCCGAGGAGTAGTTGTGGCCGGTCACCACGGCGACGGCCGTGCCCGGCACGCCCGTCTGGACCGTGGCCGCGCGGAAGGCCTCGGCGTCGCCTGCCTCGACGATCACCGGGCGACCTTCCGCCAGGGCGCGGGCGGCACCGGTCGCGTCCGTCAGCTGGGTCGTGCGGCCGGTCAGGAAGACGAAGCTCGGCTCGTGGAAGGTGGTGATGGCGACAGGCCCGGGCGTCAGGCCCTGGCGCGGGTGAAGTCCATTCTGCTCGAGGGCCACTTCCAGGCGGGGCGCGATGGCCAGCGGACGCAACTGGCGGATCGTTCCCGCGAGGCCGGCGTGGGCGACGACCCCGAAGACGAGGGCGATCAGGACGCCGGTGATCGCCGCCCGGTTGACCAGCAGGAACCCGCCGATCAGTGCCGCCATGGCCGCGCAGACGACGGTGATGGTCGCCCAGGTCTGGGCCGTCGAGGTGCCGAAGACCGTCAGTCCATAGACGGTGATGCCGCTGACCACCACGGCGGCGAACATCGCCAGGGCCGCGCCGGACCAGCGCGAGATTCGGCCAATGGGCTGGGTCAGGGCCGCCGCCATTAGCAGGGTGATCGCCCCGAACGTCGGCAGGGTATAGTGCCACAGCTTGGTCGGGGCGATCTCGAACACCAGCCAGGCCGGTACCAGCCAGCACACCAGAAACCGGATCGCCGGCTCGGCGCGCCGGCTCCAGCCCGTGGACAGGGCGGCGGGCAGCATGAGAGTCGCGGGAAACAGCAGCAGCGGACTGAGCAGAAGATACATGCCGGGGATGCCGCCATGGCTTTCCTGGGCCCCGGCCAGCTTGGGGGCCAGGTCGCCGCCGATGGCCTCGCGCCAGAAGCCGCCGTCGGTGGCGATGGTGATGGCGATGGCCCAGGGCCCGACGATCAACGCCAGCAGCGGCAGGCCCCATCCCCAGCCCAGCCGCTTCAGCCAGACCCAGCGCCGGTCCCACAGGCTGAGCAGGATCACGGCCGGGACCACGACCAGAAGGCCGATGGGACCCTTGATCAGGATGGACAGGCCCAGACCCAGCCAGATCATCAGCTTCCAGGGCCGATGGGCGGGATCGCCCTTGATCAGGGCGCCGGCGCGGGACGCCATATAGAGCCGCCCCAGTCCGGCCATGGCCAGGGTGACCGAACCGCACAGCATGGCGTCGGTCTTGGCGATCCCGGCCTCGGACGACAGCAGGAAGGTCGCGCCCAGCAGGGCCCCGCCCAGGAACCCCGCTCGCGCCCCGAACAGGGCCGACCCCAGCCACGCCGCCGACCACGCCGCCAGCATGGCTCCCAGCAGGGAGGGGATGCGGTAGGGAGCGATGTCGCGGCTCTCCACGCTGGAGGTCAGGCCCACGGCCACCGCCTGCATCCAGTAGATTCCGATCGGCTTCTTCCAGCGCGGATCCTCCTGGAAGCGGATGTCGACATAGTCGCCGCTCTCCAGCATCTGGCTGGTCGCCTGGGCATAGCGGCTCTCGTCGCGGTCGAGCGGCGGCAGCAGCAGCATGGACGGCAGTCCCGCCATGAGGGCGACCAGCGCGGCCAACAGGGGTCCGCGCCAGCCGGCGATGTAACGATCCAGGTCGGGGCGCGTCATGAGGCCTTGCTAGCACGAGGATGAACGGGCCGTCAGCGGTCTGAGCGACCCCATGGCAACCGGCCCGCAAATCCGGCTAGACAGCAGGCATGACCCGCGACGCCGCGCCCGAAATCTCCATCGTCGTCCCCGTCCACGACGAGGCCGGGGCCGCCGGCCCGCTGGCGCGCGAGATCGCCGAGGCCTTCGCCGGGCGGTCGCACGAGATCATCTTCGTCGACGACGCCAGCCGCGACACCACCCTGGCCGAGCTGCGGGCCCTGTCGGCCGAGCTTGCGACCCTGCGGGTGCTGGCCCACGCGACCAATGCGGGCCAGAGCCGGGCGGTCCGTACCGGGGTGCTGGCGGCGCGAGGCGCGATCGTGGTGACCCTGGACGGCGACGGCCAGAACCCGCCCGCCGACGCGCCGCGCCTGGCCGACGCCCTGATCGCCGCCCCGCCCCAGGTCGCCCTGGTCGGGGGCGTCCGCCAGAAGCGGCAGGACTCGGAGGCCAAGCTGTGGGCCTCGCGCTGGGCCAACCGGATCCGCAAGCGCCTGTTGGGCGACGACGCCGACGACACGGGTTGCGGGTTGAAGGCCTTTCGGCGCGACGTCTTCCTGCGCCTGCCCTATTTCGATCACGTCCACCGCTACCTGCCCGCCCTTGTGATCCGCGAGGGCTATGAGAACCGCTATCTGCCGGTCGGGCACCGTCACCGCGAGACCGGGCAGTCGAAATATACGAACTGGGGTCGGCTGCGCGCTTCGGTGTCTGATATCCTGGGCGTCGTCTGGCTGAAGTCCCGATCGCGTCGGCCCGGGGCGATCACCGAATACTGACGCCCCTGGTCGGCGAACAGCGTGGCGATATGGAGCGAAGCGGGCTATGCGTCGTTAACAAGCTCGGCTGTGACCGCGAGAGGACCGAACGATGCTGATCGCCCTTCCCCTGCTGGCCATACCGGTCGTGCTCTACAACATCGTCATCATGTTCGGGGCCGGCAGCGGCGGCCTGGCGGCGGCCGACGAGACCCTGCGTCAGGCGATGTTCTCCATTCCCATGGCCTCGGGGGCCAGCTGGAACGTCGGGGTCGGCGACCTGATCCTGTTCCTGTCGCTGATCCTGCTCTTCTTCGAACTGTTGAAATCGACGTCGAGCCAGAAGGTGGCGATCGTCAACCACGCCCTGTCGATGATCCTGTTCGTGGTCTGCCTGGTGGAGTTCCTGCTGGTCCGGGGGTTCGCCACCTCGACCTTCTTCCTGATCACCACCATGGTCATGCTGGACGTTCTGGCGGGCTTCATCGTCACCATCATCGCGGCACGCAAGGACCTGGATTTCGGCGGCGCGGGCTGATCGACGTCGCGCTCGGTAAGCCCTAAGAGGCGGCGATGCGCCTCGCCTTCATGGGAACTCCCGAATTCGCCGTGCCGTCCCTGGCCGAGCTGATCGCCTCCGGTCACGAGGTGGTGGCCGTCTGGTCCCAGCCGCCCCGCCCCAAGGGACGTGGCCAGAAGCTGACACCCTCGCCGGTCCAGGCCTTCGCCGAGACCATGGGCCTGCCGGTCTTCACCCCGGAATCGATGAAGTCGCCCGCCGCCATCGCGGACTTCGTCGGGCTGGAGGTCGATGCCGCCTGCGTCGTCGCCTATGGCCAGATCCTGAAGACCGAGGTGCTGGAGGCTCCCCGGCTGGGCTGTTTCAACCTGCACGGCTCGCTCCTGCCGCGCTGGCGGGGGGCCGCCCCGATCCAGCGGGCCATCATGGCGGGCGATCGCCAGACGGGCGTGCAGATCATGCGCATGTCCGAAGGCCTCGACGAGGGACCGATCCTTCTCAGCGAGGTCCTGCCGATCCAGCCCGACGACACGGCGGCGTCGCTCGCTCAACGCATGGCCACGACCGGCGCGAGCCTGTGGCCCCGGGCGCTCGCCGCCATAGAGCGGGGCGGGGCGGTCGAGAGCCCCCAGGTCGGCGAACCGACCTATGCCCGCAAGATCACGTCCACCGAGGCGCGCATCGACTGGACCCGCCCGGCGGCCGAGATCGACACCCACGTCCGGGGCCTGTCCCCCGCGCCCGGTGCCTGGTTCGAGGCCCCGGGGCCGGACGGCGCGCCTGTCCGGATCAAGGCCCTGATGAGCCGGGTCAGCGCGCGCGGGTCGGGCGCTCCGGGCGAGGTGCTGGACGACGAGCTTCGCATCGGCACCGGCACCGATGAACAGGGGGGCGCGCTGCGGCTGATGCGCGTGCAGCGACCGGGCAGGGCGGCACAAGACGCGGCGGAGTTCCTGAACGGCTTTTCCCTGCCGCCCGGGACGGTCCTGGGCTGATGCCGCGCTATCGGCTGACGGTCGAGTATGACGGCTCGGGCTACAGCGGCTTTCAGGCCCAGGACGGCCAGCCCACGGTCCAGGGCGCGATCGAGGCGGCCGTCACGGCCTTCTGCGGCCAGGCGGTGCGGATCGCCGCCGCCGGACGCACGGATTCCGGGGTCCACGCCACCGGTCAGGTCGTCCAGGTCGATCTGGACAAGGACTGGCCCGCCGCGACGGTGATGAACGCGCTCAACGCCCACATGGTGCGCGAGGGGGTGGCGGTGCTGGACTGCGCGGTGGCCGAGGGCGGCTGGCACGCTCGGTTCTCGGCGACCGGGCGGCGGTATCTGTATCGCATCCTGAACCGGCCGGGGCGTCCGGCGCTGGACAGGGGCAAGGTCTGGCACGTCCGTCGGCCGCTGGACGTCGAGGCCATGAACGCGGGCGCCGCGCATCTGATCGGGCACCATGATTTCACGACTTTCAGAGATTTGGCCTGTCAGTCGGCCTCGCCGTTCAAGAGCCTGGACGTCGCCCGGGTCGAGCGGGTCGGCGAAGAGGTGCGGCTGGTGTTCGAGGCGCGCTCGTTCCTGCATCGCCAGGTCCGGTCCATGACGGGCACCCTGGTCGAGGTCGGTCTGGGCCGCTGGAGCCCGGACGACGTCAAGACGGCGCTGGAGGCCAGGGACCGCGCGGCCTGCGGTCCGGTCGCGCCGTCGGACGGGCTGTATCTGACCGGCGTCGATTACGGCTGAACGAGCCTTAACCCTTCGGCCCTAGTTTCGGCGGAAACCACCCTCACGTTCGCGTGAGAGCGGTGGGGCGTTCCAGACCGGCGCGTGGCAGGCTATGACGCTCGCCAAGCGGGGCTTTTGAGGTTTTCGATGGCGGGTCCAGGTTTCGGGCGCGGGCAGGGTCCTGGCAACAGGGGCTCGGGCGGCGCGGCGCGCACGCCCTTGCAGCGCGCCCTGTATTGGGCGGCGGTTCTGGCCGTCTGGGGCCTGATCTTCCTTGTGGTCTTCTTCGCGGTGTTCGCACGCGGCCTGCCCGACACATCGGCGCTGTACGACGTCGATCGCCAGCCCTCGATCACCTATCTGGACCGGAACGGGGCCCTGATCGCCACGCGCGGCTCGCAGCAGGCGCCCCCCGCCGATCTGGAGGCCCTGCCCGACTATGTGCCGGCCGCCTTCATCGCCATCGAGGACCGGCGCTTCTACTGGCATCCGGGCTTCGACCCCATCGGCATGATGCGGGCCATGGCGGCCAACATGCGGGCCGGCCGGATCGTCCAGGGCGGCTCGACCCTGACCCAGCAGCTGGCCAAGAACCTGTTCCTGACGCCCGACCAGAACATCCGCCGCAAGGTGCAGGAACTGATGCTGGCCGTCTGGCTGGAGCTGAAGTTCTCCAAGGAGGAGATCCTCGCCTTGTATCTGAACCGGGTCTACTTCGGCGCGGGCGCCTATGGCATCGAGGCTGCGTCGCAGCGCTATTTCGACAAGGGCGCCAAGGACCTGACGGTCGGCGAGGCGGCGCTGCTGGCGGGTCTTCTGAAGGCTCCCAGCCGCTATTCGCCCGTCTCCGAGAGCGAGCGGGCCGCGACCCGAGCGACCGTCGTGCTGGACGAAATGGTCGACGCCGGCGTCATCACCGCCGAACAGCGTGCCGCTGCCGTGCTGGCGCCGGTTCGGGTCTCGCGCACTCTGGCGACGCAGCACGCCCAGTATTTCATCGACTGGCTGGACAAGGAAATCCGGGGCCTGGTCGGTGAACCGTCCGAGGACATGATCGTCGAGACCACGCTGGACCTGACGCTGCAGACAGCGGCCGAGCGGAACGTGCGCCGCGTCCTGGATCGCGACGCCTCGCGCGGGGTCGAGCAGGCGGCCCTGGTCGCCCTGGACGGCGACGGCCGGGTCCGCGCCATGATCGGCGGGGCCTCCTATCCCGACAGCCAGTTCAACCGGGCCGTGGACGCCCGTCGTCAGGCCGGCTCGGCCTTCAAGCCCTTCGTCTATCTGGCGGCCATGGAAGCCGGCTACACGCCCGAGACGCCGGTGGTCGACGAGCCGATCCGCATCGGCAACTGGAGCCCGCGCAACTACTCGGGCACCTTCGCGGGCGAGATGACCCTGGGCAACGCCGTGGCCCAGTCCACCAACACCGTCGCCGCCTATGTCGCCGACCAGATCGGGCGCGACAGCGTGGCCCGCGCGGCGCGGCGCCTGGGCATCAGCTCGCGCATCGGCCTGGAGCCGGCCATGGCTTTGGGCGCGGTCGAAGTGTCGCCGATCGACATGGCGACGGCCTATGACGCCTTCGCCAACGGCGGTCGCCGGGTCGAGGCCTATGGCATCAGCCGCATCCGCACGCCCCAGGGGCGGGTGATCTATCAGCGCGGCGCTCGCGACGCCGGTGGCCAGGCCATCAACAATCCGTCGCTCTACTATATGAACCAGATGCTGCGGGGCGTGGTGACCAACGGCACCGCCCGCGCGGCCGCCATCGCCGGCCGTGATCTGGCCGGCAAGACCGGCACCACCTCGGACTACAAGGACGCCTGGTTCGTGGGCTACACCGGCGGCTTCGTCGTCGCGGTCTGGGTGGGCAAGGACGACAACACCGCCATGCGCGGCGTGACCGGCGGCGCGGCCCCGGCCGCCATCTGGAAGGGCTTCATGGAGGCGGCCCTGCCGCGCCTCGCCGTCCAGCCCATCCCCAACGGCCCGCCCATGCCCGAGGGCTGGGTCGCGCCCGATCCCGTCGGCGACCTGATGAACTCGATCGAGGACCCCTTCGGCGACAGCCGGGTCATCGACGGCGTCGACCCCGACGCGGGCGAGCCCTATGACCCGGACGCCCCCGTGGACAATCCGCGCCCGGCGGTCGTCGAGGACCAGCGCCGCCGCGACGATCCGCCCGATCAGAACCCGGAGCCCGTCGAGCGCGAACGCGAGCGCCAGAGAGACCCGCTGTTCTTCTGAGGCTCAGCGCCCGACGGCGTGGAGCGCCGCGCCGTGGGTCCGCAGCCAGGCGCGGTGGGGGCGGGGGTCGCCGATCAAACGGTTCACGACAGACCAATAGGCCGGGCTGTGATCGGCATGGACCAGATGGGCGACCTCGTGCGCGGCCAGATAGTCCAGCACCGGAGGCGGGGCCAGGATCACGCGCCAGCTGTAGCGGATCGACCGCGTGCGGGGCGTGCAGGATCCCCAGCGGGTGCCCGCGTCGTTGATGGTGATCGAGACGGGTCCCTGGCCCAGGGCGGTCCGATGGACTTCGGTTCGCTCGGCCAGACGATCGCGCGCGCGCCGCTTCAGCAGATTGGTGACCCGCCGGGCGAAGGCTTCGCCCTCGCCGCCCGAGACGATGCGGCGACCGTCTGGGCCCTCCACCAGCCGCGCGGCCCCGTTGCCGGGTGCGGCCTCCAGCCGGATCGAGCCGCCTTCGAACGGGATGACGGCGCCCGGGGCCAGGGCCGCGCCCGCCGGACGGGCCGTCAGGCGCTGGGCGATCCAGTCGGACTTGGAGCGGGCGAAGGCCACGGCGTCGGCGAGGTGACGCTCGGACGGAGCGACCGCCACGGCCTCGCCCCGGCGGCCGTCGATGCGGATCGAGATGCGCCGCGCGCGCGGATTGACGCTGAGCCTCAGCTCTCCGCCGCCCTCAAGCGGCAGTCGCTGTCCGGTCCGGTACGGCTGAGAGCTTTTCATTGGCGGCGATGAAGTCCCGGGTGCGGGGGTAGATCTCCTCGCGGAACCGCCGCCCGTTGAAGACGCCGTAGTGGCCGACCTCGGGCTGGACGTAAAGCACGCGGCGGTCGTCGGGGATTTCGGTGCAGATCGTGTGCGCCGCCTGGGTCTGACCAACGCCGGAAATGTCGTCCTTCTCGCCCTCGACCGTCATCAGGCCGATGTCGGTGATCCTGGTCAGATCGACGCGCTGGCCCCGGTGTTCCAGGAGGCCGCGCGGCAACAGGTGCGACTGGAAGACGATGTCGATGGTCTGGAGATAGAACTCCTCGGTCAGGTCCAGCACCGACAGATACTCGTCATAGAACTGCTCGTGCTTTTCCACCCCGTCCCCGTCGCCGGCGACCAGGTCGCGGAAATAGTCCCAGTGAGCGTCGGTGTGGCGCGCCTCGTTCATCGACATGAAGCTGTAGAGCTGGACGAAGCCCGGATAGACCTCGCGGCCGAAGCCCGGATAGGGCCAGGGCACGGTGTGGATCATGTTGGACTGGAACCAGGCGAAGGGCTTGGCTTCGGCCAGCTGGTTCGTGACCGTCGGCGACAGGCGCGCGTCGATCGGCGAACCCATGAAGGTCATCGACGCCGGTCGGTTCGGATCGTTCTCGGCCGCCATGACGGCGGCGGCGGCCAGCACCGGCGGGCCCGGCTGGCAGACGCCGACGACATGGGCCCGGGGTCCGATCTGGGCCAGCATGGTGCGGACGTGGTCGATGTAGTCGTGGAAGTCGAAGCGCCCTTCCAGCATCGGCACCTGACGGGCGTTGACCCAGTCGGTGACATAGACGTCGTGGTCCTGGAGGAAGGTCTCGACCGTGCCGCGCAGCAGGGTCGCATAGTGGCCCGACAGGGGGGCCACGATCAGCACGCTGGGGGCGGCGGCGGGCTTTCGCGCCCGCTTCAGGTCGCCGACATTCCGGGCGAAACGGACCAGCCGGACCCACGGGCTCTGCCAGATCACCTGTTCGGTGGTTCGGACCGGATGGCCGTCGATGTTGACGACGTCCAGGCCCCAGGCCGGCTTGCCGTAGCGACGCGTGACGCTCTCGAACAGCTCGGCCGAGGCATAGGCCGTGCGACCGACGGCGGTCTGCGAGGCGGGATTGAAGGGCGAGGTCCAGAATTTGCGGGCGAACTGGGCCCCGATCCGGAAAGGCTGCGCCGAGGAATAGGCGAACTCGTGAAGCGCGTAGAGCATGGAATCCTTGAGGCGGCCCCCGTACGGGCGGGGATGGGGCCATAGAACGCCCGGCTTGGCAAAAGGATTATCGCCGATAACCCTTAACCGTTACCAAGCGTGACGGTCGCCGCCCGTTCACCCTCGCGCCATCACACGCCGGATCAACTCCGCCGACCGCTCCGGCCCCAGGTCGTGCGCCAGCGCGGAGCGGAATCGCCCGTCCGGGCCCATCAGATAGACCGTCAGCGAGTGGTTCATGGTGTAGGCTTCGCCCTCGCCGACCTTCTCGTAGAAGGCGCGGTAGACCCGGGCGGTGTCGGCGACCTGTGCGGGCGTGCCGGTCAGGCCGATGACGCCCGGCGGAAAGCCATCGGACGACAGATAGTCCTTCAGCGCCTGAGGCGTGTCCCGCTCCGGATCGACGGACACGAAGACGATCTGCAGATCGTCGGCGGCCCCTCCCAGCCGCTGACGGGTGGCTTCCAGCGCCGTCAGGGTGGTCGGGCAGAAGTCGGGGCAGTAGGTGAAGCCGAAAAAGACCAGGCTCCATTTCCCGGTCAACAGGGACTGATCGACCGCCTGGCCCTGCTGGTTCACCAGCCGGAAATCGCCGCCGACGCTGGGCTGGCCGGTGCTGGTTCCCTCCGCCACGGCCTCCGCCTGCTCGCGGCCTGTCACCACCACGACCGTGACGGTCGCAAGGGCGGCCGCGATGGCGATACAGGCACCGGCGAACAGCAGGACGGAACGGCGTGGCATCGTGTCTCCAAAGGCGGGGCCGACATCGGCGTGGCGGGGGTCTATAGACCGGTCGTGAGTTTCAGCGAAGCCATCACCCCGTCGCAACCCGCCGACCGTCCCGGACTGCCGCGTCGCAGCCGGGGCCTGAGCCTGCGCACCCTCATCATCTTGCGCTGGCTGGCCATCGCGGGCCAGACGGCGACGGTGATCGTGCTGGTCGCCATGCTGCATTTTCCCTTGCCAATGTGGGAATGCCTGGCGGTGATCTTCGCCAGCGTGGTCGCCAATCTGCTGGCCATGTCGCGGCTGAGACAGGTCGACGGCCGGCTGCCCGACGGCCGCCAGACGGCGATCCATCTGGGTTTCGACATCCTGCAGCTGACGGCGCTGCTGGCCTTCACGGGCGGGCTGGAGAACCCGTTCTGCCTCTTGCTGGTCGCGCCGGTCACGGTGGCGGCGGCCTCCCTGCCGGGCCGTCAGGCCTTGCTGCTGGGTCTGCTGGTCCTGATCGCCACCATCGGTCTGTTCTTCTGGTCCATGCCCCTGCCGTGGCAGGCGGGGACGCGGCTGGAGCTGCCGTCGCTCTATCGGTTCGGGATCGGTTTGGCCCTGATCACGGGCGTGGTCTTCACCGCCGCCTATGCCTGGCGCGTGGCGGCCGACGCCGAGAAGCTGGAACTGGCCCTGGCCACGACCCAGGACGTGCTGCAGCGCGAGCAGCGGCTTGCGGCCCTCGGTGGGCTCGCGGCGGCCGCTGCGCATGAGCTGGGCACCCCGCTGGCGACCATCCAGGTCGTGGCCAAGGAGCTTCTGAGGGCCTCGCCCGCCGACGGGCCGGTGGCCGAGGACGCGCGGTTGCTGTTGGTCCAGGCCGATCGTTGCCGCGACATCCTGAAACGCCTGTCCCAGCGCCCCGAGGACGGCGACGCCCTCTATACCGAGGTGGGCCTGAAGGCCCTGCTGAACGAGGTGGTGGATCCACACCTGGGCTTCGACCTTGATATCGCGGTTCTGGTGACCACGCCGCCGGGCATGGCCGAGCCGCACGTCAAACGCCTGGCGGAGGTCGTCCACGGCCTGTCCGCCATCGTCGAGAACGCGGCCGATTTCGCGGCGACCCAGGTCCGGGTCGAGGCCAAGGCGGATCGCAGCTGGATCACCATCGCCGTGACCGACGACGGCCCCGGCTTCGCCGCCGACATCCTGCCGCGGCTGGGCGAGCCCTATGTGACGTCTCGGCCGCACGGCAAGGCGCGTCAGGCCGTGGCCAAGCAACTGGCGGCGGCGACGGCGGCGGCCCGCGCGCCGAAGAAGTCGCGCCCCGCTCCGGCCGAGCTGCTGGCCGAGGCCATTCCCAGCCAGGGCGGCATGGGCCTGGGCTTCTTCATCGCCCGCACCCTGCTGGAGCGGACCGGCGGCCAGGTCGCCGTGGGCCACGGGGACGGGGGCCCCGGGGGAAACCGGGGCGCGCGCGTCACCATTCGCTGGCCCAGAGACGCCCTGGAAGCGTTATAGTCACTCCGCAGGCGACGCATCGCCGCACCGCTTGAAAGCCGGACCGCAAGGCCCGACCTGCCCGCCAAGGGAGATCACCGTCATGCCGACCGCCACCGCCACCGCCACCGCCACCCCGACCGTCGAGGACCGCATCGCCGCCCTCGCCGATCGGTCCCTGCTGCTGCTGGACGACGACCAGGCGTTGCGGACCCGTCTGGGCCGGGCGCTTGAATCGCGCGGGTTCGAGGTCACCACCGCCGCCACCGTCGCCGAGGCCACCGAGGCGTTGAGGGCCAAACTTCCCGCCTTCGCCGTGCTGGACATGCGGCTGGAGGACGGCAACGGCCTGAAGGTGGTCGAGGCCATCCGCGAACGCCGCGAGGACGCCCGCATCGTCATGCTGACCGGTTATGGCGCGATCGCCACGGCCGTCGCGGCGGTCAAGGCCGGGGCCGTCGACTATCTGTCCAAGCCCGCCGACGCCGACGACGTGGTCAAGGCGCTGCTGGCCACCGGCGACGCGCCCGAGCCGCCCGAGAACCCGATGAGCGCCGACCGCGTCCGCTGGGAGCACATCCAGCGGGTCTACGAGCTGTGCGATCACAACGTCTCGGAGACCGCGCGGCGTCTGGGGATGCACCGCCGGACGCTCCAGCGCATCCTGGCGAAACGCGCGCCGCGATAGGCAACATACGGCCGAGCTTTGCCCCTCGCGTCGGTTCCGCTAGTCAGGATCCAACGACAAGAGGGAAACGCGGACGATGAAGGTTCTGGTCCTGGGCGGCGACGGCTTCTGCGGCTGGCCGACGGCGCTGCACTTGTCGGCGCGAGGCTGGGACGTCGTCATCGTCGACAATCTGAGCCGGCGCAACATCGACAACGAGCTGGAAGTCCAGTCCCTGACGCCGATCCGACCGGTCGGCGAACGGATCGCGGCCTGGACGGAGGTCTCGGGGCGCGAGATCGGCTTCGTCAACATGACGGTCGGCAAGGAGTTCGACCGTCTGGTGGCCCTCATCCGCGACGAGCGTCCGGACAGCGTCGTCCACTTCGCAGAGCAGCGGGCCGCGCCCTATTCGATGAAGTCGGCCCGGCACAAGCTCTACACCGTCGACAATAATCTGAACGCCACCAACCACCTTCTGGCGGCCATCGTCGAGAGCGGTCTGGACGTGCATCTGGCGCACCTCGGCACCATGGGGGTCTATGGCTATACGACCGCCGGCCTGCGCATTCCCGAGGGCTATCTGAAGGTCACGGTCGACACCGATTTCGGTCCGGCCGAGCAGGAGATCCTGTTCCCGCCGAACCCGGGCAGCATCTATCACATGACCAAGACCCAGGACGCCCTGCTGTTCCAGTTCTACGCCAAGAACGACCAGCTTCGGATCACCGACCTGCACCAGGGCATCGTCTGGGGCGCCCAGACCGAGGAGACGCGCCAGGACGAGCGGCTGATCAACCGGTTCGACTACGACGGCGACTACGGCACGGTGCTGAACCGGTTCCTGATGCAGGCGGCGGTCGGCTATCCGCTGACGGTGCACGGATCGGGCGGCCAGACGCGCGCCTTCATCCACATCCAGGACACGGTGCGCTGCGTCGAGCTGGCGCTGAACAATCCGCCGGCGCGGGGCGAGCGGGTCAAGATCCTGAATCAGATGACCGAAAGCCGCCGCGTGCGCGATCTGGCGGCCATGGTGGCCGACATGACGGGGGCCGAGGTCCACAACGTCCCCAATCCGCGTCAGGAGGCCGACGAGAACGAACTGGTGGTCGCCAACGACCAGTTCCGCGACCTGGGCCTGAAGCCCATCACCCTGGCCGAGGGGCTGATGGCGGATGTGGCCGAGGTCGCCCGGCGCTATGCCGACCGGGCCGACCGGTCCAAGATTCCCTGCGTGTCCGCCTGGAACGCCGGCCGGGCCAAGGCCATCGAGGTCGAGCCGGCTCGACCCGTTCCGGCTCCGCCCGCCGCGCCGCGCATCCGCGCCGTCTGACGCCGCGCGTGACCGGATCGCTCCTCGTCTTCGGCGGTGGCTATGTCGGCGCACGGGCCGCGCGTGCAGCCTTGCGGCGGGGCATGGCCGCGGCGGCCACGTCGCGCGATGCGGGCCGCCGGGCGTCGCTGGCGGTCGAGGGCGTCGACGCGATCGACCCTCGCGATGCCGAGGCCCTGTCGGCTGCGGTCGCGCGCGCCTCCGCCATCCTGGTCACCGCCGCGCCGGACGCCGCCGGATGTCCCGGGCTGAGAGCCCTGGTCCCCGCCCTCACGGCCTGCGGAGCCTATCCGGACTGGATCGGCTATATCTCCTCGACCGCCGTCTATGGCGATCGCGACGGCGGTTGGGCCTTCGAGGACGACGACCTGAACGCCTCGTCGCTGGAGGGCGCGCGCCGTGTTCGGGCCGAGGCGGACTGGCTGGACGCCGGACGCGGCATGGGCCTGACCGTGCAGCTGTTTCGCCTGCCGGGGATCTATGGACCCGGACGGTCGGTCGTCGATCGGCTGCGGGACGGCACCGCGCGCCTGGTGAGGAAGCCGGGCCAGGTCTTCAACCGGATTCACGTCGATGACGCCGTTTCGGGCCTGTTCGCCTCGATGGACCGGCCAAATCCCGGTCGGGCCTATACCCTGGCCGACGACGAACCGGCCCCCGCCGATGTGGTCATGGAATGGACGGCCGACCGGCTGGGCTTGCCGCGTCCGCCCGAGGTCTGCTGGACCGACCCGTCGGTGTCGGAGGCGATGCGACGGTTCTATCTGGATTCCAAGCGGCTCTCGAACGCTCGGGCCAAGGCCGAACTGGGCTGGCGACCGGCCTATCCCGGCTGGCGTGAGGGGATCGAGGCGATCCTGGCGGCGTGACGAGACCTTGAATCCTCCCACCACCTACGGTCTCCGGGCGAAGGCCCGGCTGCTCCGCCCGCCCTTCCCACCCGTTCACAGCGGAAGAGCGATGCCGCATGCCTGACCCCGCGACGCCGCGCCGTGCCGAACGGCGTTGGCCTTTCCCGTTCGGCTCGCTAGAAGCGGCGTTCAACCCTTTCCCTTCAGGAGCAACCCATGGGCGTGGCCCTCGTCTGGCTGGTCAACACGGTCATCCAGCTGATGATCTGGTTCATCATCGCCTCGGCCATCCTGTCGTGGCTGTTCGCCTTCGATGTGATCAACCATCGCAATCGCTTCGTCAGCCAGCTGGCGGGTTTCCTCGATGCCGTGACGCGGCCGTTGCTGGAGCCGTTCCGGCGCATCATTCCGACGCTGGGCGGGATCGACATCTCGCCGATCGTGGTTCTGCTGCTGCTCAATTTCGCGCGCATCCTGTTCAACAACTCCGCCGCCGGGCCGTTGATCGCGATCCTGGGGTGACACTTCGGCGACGGGTTCGCCGCAGCGCAGCACTCCGGCCTTGCACCGGGGGCGGACGCTTCTAAGGTGCCCTTCGCCCGGGCGAAACCGCCGCTGACGACCACGACCGCATGACCTCCTCGATCAATTCCGTCGCCGTGATCGGCGCAGGCCAGATGGGTGTCGGTATCGCCCAGGCCGTGGCGCTGGGCGGCTATCGGGTCAGCCTGTACGACGTCGACGCCGACCGCCTGCCGGTGGCGATGGGGGTGATCGGCGCCAGCCTGGCCCGTCAGGTCGAGCGCGACGCGATCACCCAGGCCCAGGCCGACGCCGCCCTGGCCGCCGTGTCCGGCGTGTCCAGCCTGGCCGAGGCCGGCAAGGCCGATCTGGTGATCGAGGCGGCGGTCGAGGACGAGGCCATCAAGAAGGCCGTGTTCGCCGATCTGGTGCCGCATCTGGGCCCCGACACCCTGCTGGCCTCAAACACCTCCTCCATCTCGATCACCCGCCTCGCCTCATCGACGGACCGGCCCGACCGCTTCATCGGCCTGCATTTCATGAAGCCGGCCCCGGTGATGAAGCTGGTCGAAATCATTCGCGGCATCGCCACCTCGGCCGCCACCTATGACGCCGCGGTCGCCTTCGCCGAGAGCCTGGGCAAGACCACGACCAACGCCGAGGATTTCCCCGCCTTCATCGTCAACCGCATCCTGGTGCCGATGATCAACGAGGCGATCTACACCCTGTACGAAGGGGTCGGGAACGTCGCGTCCATCGACAAGGCGCTGAGGCTGGGGGCCAACCATCCCATGGGCCCGCTCGAGCTGGCCGACTTCATGGGGCTGGACGTCGTCCTGGCCATCATGAACGTGCTGTACGAAGGCCTGGCGGACTCGAAATACCGCCCCTGTCCGCTGCTGGTGAAATACGTCGAGGCCGGCTGGCTGGGTCGCAAGTCCGGCCGGGGCTTCTACGACTATTCCGGCGAGACGCCGGTTCCGACCCGCTGATGGCTCGTCCCGCCATCCGCTTCGACCGGATCGAGGACCTGCCGGGTCAGACACGGGTGACGTGGCGGCGGACAAGGCTGGCGATACCGCTCGCCGCCGTCGCCGGCATCGCCTGGCCGCCCCTGATCCTGACGCTGCTGATCTGGCCGCCGCAGAACTGGGTGCCTGGGGCGGACATCGACTGGCGTCTGGTGCTGCTGGCGCTCGGGGCGGTGGCCGTGCCCGCCGGGCTGATGATCATCCGGCGCGAGCGCGACCGTCGGGGCCGACCCGGGACGCGGCTTGGCATCGTCTGGCGGTTCATGCTCTACGGCGGCCTGCTGGCCGCGGGCCTCCAGATTCTGGTCGCCCTCGGTATGGTGGTAATCGGCCTGGTCGCCTCCAGCGACGTGGTTCAGGGCATGGGGGCCACGGAGACCACCCTGCTGATCTACGGGGTGGCGGGCCTGCCCGTTGCGATCCTGGTGGGCGTGTCCTATGCGCTGTGGGTCGGGCTGTGCGCCGCCTTCATCGCCTTCGTGCCGGCACCGGACAAGGTCAGGGATCGCCTGGGCCTGATGACCGACCAAGGCTGACGCCGACCGCGGAATTCGGTTTACGGTCGAGCTGGTTTATGTAAAGCCTGCTTGTCTTCATGCTTTTGGGGGAAAGCGCATGGCCATGCCCGCCGCCGAGGCCCAGCCTCTGCCCGCAACCGGGGGCCTGGCTCCCGTCGCGCCCAAGGACCGGATCTTCCAGCTCGACATGCTTCGGGGCTGGGCAATTCTCGGCATCCTGGCGGTCAACGCCATGGCCTTCGCCTGGCCGATCGCCGTGGAGACGGCGACGACCGACCCCTTCAATCACACCGGTGCCGATGCCTGGGGGGCCTGGGTCACCGAGGTCTTCTTCCAGGACAAGTTCCGCACCCTCTTCACCATGCTGTTCGGGGTGTCGATCTTCCTCGTCGGCGGGGAACGCTCCGACGAGGGCCGGGGCAAGCTTCTGCGCACCCGGCTGATCTGGCTGGGCGTCTTCGGGCTCATTCACGGTGCCGCCTTCTGGTACGGCGACTTCCTGCTCCACTATGCCTATTGCGGCGCGATCATGCTGCTCATGCGGTCGTGGAGCGCCGGGCGGCTTCTTTGGATCGGCGGCTCGATTTCGCTGCTGTGGGCGCTGGTCGCCACGGCCGGACCGTTGGCAATGGGCGCGCTCGGCCCCGAGTTCCAGGAACAGATGCAGGCCAACAGCCCGCAGGTCACGATGGAGACCATCAACGCCGCCGTCGCCGCCTACAAGACGAGCTTCGCGGCCCCCTGGATCGAGAACCTCAAGGCCTGGCTGATGCTGGCCATGCTGTCCCTGTTCCTGATCCCGGTGACGATCCCGCTCATGATGCTTGGCCTCGGTCTCTATAAGTCCGGCTTCTTCGTCGGGCGTTCGCCGACTGTTGTGTATCTGCTGGTGCTGGTTCTGGCCGGAGCCGTCCTGGCGACCGACGCCTGGGCCAGCCTGCCAGGCCGGGACGCGGCCGGCCTGCCCATCGCGGGTCTGGACGACGCGGCCGGCGGCATGGCCCCGCTGATCACCCTCGGATACGCGTCGATGCTGATCCTGCTGACCCGGTTCGGGGCGCGAATCGTGACGGGGGTGCTGGTCCCGGTCGGGCGGATGGCCTTCACCAACTACCTGACCCAGACCCTGATCATGGCCAGCCTGTTCTACCTGCCGTGGGGGCCGCAGTGGATGGGCGACTATCACCCCGCCGCCCTGTGGAGTGTCGTCGCGGCCGTCTGGGTCGCCCAGTTGATCTGGTCGCCCCTGTGGCTGTCGGTCTTCTCCAACGGCCCGCTGGAGTGGGTGTGGCGCTCGCTGACCTACGGGCGGCTGGTGCCGATACGGAAGTAGGGGCGGAGGCGAGGGGCGCCCGGGGTCAAGGCGGGCAGGGCGCGACCTTCCTCGCCCCTCGACCCTCGCCCCTCGCCCCTCTAAACAGCGCGCCATGACCGACGCCGCGCCTCCCGCCCGCCCCGAAGCCCGCAGCCCCAGAGGCTTCGCCGACCGTCGAGGAGCGGACGTCGCCGCCGAGCGCCGCATCGTGGCGCGGGTGTCCGAGGTCTATGAACGCTGGGGCTTCGAGCCGCTGGAGACCGGCGCGTTCGAATACGCCGATGCCCTGGGCAAATTCCTGCCCGACGCCGACCGTCCCAACGAGGGGGTCTTCGCCCTTCAGGACGACGACGAACAATGGATGGCGCTGCGCTACGATCTCACGGCCCCCCTGGCCCGGTTCGCGGCGCAGAACTGGGAAACCCTGCCCAAACCCTATCGCCGCTACGCCTTCGGCCCCGTGTGGCGCAACGAGAAGCCCGGTCCCGGCCGGTTCCGCGAGTTCGTCCAGTGCGACGCCGACACGGTCGGTTCCGACCGGCCCGAGGCCGACGCCGAGATCATCGCCATGGCCTGCGAGGGGCTCAGGGCGGCGGGCCTGTCGGACGGCCAGGCGGTGGTGCGGGTGTCGAACCGCAAGCTGTTCGACGGCCTGTTCGATGCGGGCGACGTGACCGACCCGGTCCAGCGGCTGACGGCGCTCAGGGCCATCGACAAATACGATCGCCTCGGCTGGGAAGGCGTCGCCGCACTGCTGGGCGAGGGGCGGCTGGACGAGAGCGGGGACTACACCAAGGGCGCGCGGTTGCCGGCTGCCGTCACCGCCACCATTCAAGCCTTCCTGGGCTCGGCGGGCGAGGGCAGCCGGTCCCAGACGCTCGACGCCATCGCCCGCATCGGCGGCCTCGGTGCCGCTGGCGAGGCGGCGCTGACCGAACTGTCCGGCATCGACCGGGCGCTGGCGTCCATGGGCGTCGATCAGGCCGCAGTGCGCTTCGACCCGACGATCGTCCGTGGACTGGAATACTACACGGGGGCCGTGTTTGAGGCCGAGCTTCTGCTCGACACGACCGACGACAAGGGCCGGGCTGTGCGGTTCGGCTCGATCGGTGGGGGCGGGCGCTACGACGATCTGGTGGCGCGCTTCACGGGCGAGGCGACCCCGGCGACAGGCTTTTCTTTCGGTGTGTCCCGGCTGGCGTCGGCGCTTCGTGCCGCCGGCCGAGCGGAGGCGGCGCGGCGGGGGCCGGTGGTCGTCATCGTCTTCGGCGAGGCGGACATGCAGGCCTATCTGGACGCGGTCGCCGAGCTCCGCCGGGCGGGGATCGCCGCCGAACTCTATCTCGGGCGGGCGGGGATGAAGGCCCAGATGAAATACGCCGACCGACGCGGGGCTCCCGCCGCCATCCTGCTGGGTGGCGACGAGATCGCGGCGGGCCAGGTCACGATCAAGGATCTGGATGCCGGCCGGGCCCTGGCCTCGGACCTGGTCGACAACGAGGCCTGGAAGGCCGCCCGTCCGGGGCAGCAGACCGTACCGCGCGGAGCTCTGGTTGGGACCATTCGCGGCATTATCGAAGCTTCGTCGATAACGGACGGCGCGCACGAATGAGTGATCGACGTTTAGTCATGAAACCGTCGGATTTCGCTTGGCCTTTGATTGACTTGGGACGTGCCTGACGGTCATCTGGCCTCACTCGAACGGCGCGGCGCTGTCAAGGCGCAGCCGCTGGACGAAGGCGTTTCGGGGAGGAAACGTCCGCTCCATAGAGAGCGAGAAAGCCCGCTGCGATGTATCCCCCGCAGCGGGCTTTTTCTCGTCTGCATGTTGGTTGCGCTACCGCTCGCGACGCGGTCGCTCGCTGCTTGAGCGCGGGTTGTTGCGCTATCGCTCGCTGCTCGAGCGCGGGCTTATGGCGCTACTGCTCTTCATACGGCACGGCGTCGCGCGGCTTCGGTGCCGTTCAGTCCGCGGATTTGCGGGGTTTTCGCGCAGCGCGGGGCTTGGCCGCGGCCTTGCGTTTGGCCGGGGGCTTTGGCGAAGGCTCCGGCAGGGCATCGCCGGGGTTCGTCAGCTTCAGGCGCGAAGTCTCCTTCCACGCCTGGGCGTCCTTCAGCCTCTGCCAGTCGACGCCCAGCCGGATCGCTCGGTCGATGTCCTCGCCCGGCTCGCCCACGGCGCGGCCTGAGATGCGGTCCTTCAGGTGCCGGCAGGCCGCCAGCAGCGCGGCCGCCGCGCGCAGTTCGGCGCCGGCCCCCTCATAGCGGCCGATGTCCTCCAGGGTGGCGAAGCGCCAGCCGGCCTCGGCGGGGCGCTCCAGCACCATGTCCCAGCGGCGCTCGATATCGACGTCCTGACCCAGGTAGTCCCAGCCGTCCGACCCCGGTCCCCGGCGATAGTGACCCGCCTGGGTCGGCAGGCCATGCTCGGCATAGACCTTCAGGGCCGTCGCCTCGACCTCGGCCATCGTCGGTGGACTGGCGGCGGCGCGGCGCCCAGCCTTTTCCCAGACGTCGGCGGCCCGGGCGATGGCCGTCCCGACCTCGGGGCCGCCGCGCCGTCCGGTCAGAAGGCCGCGCCAGCTCATGGCCGCTACTGGTTCAGGGTGTTGGTCACCGAGATGTCGTAGACGACCCGCGAGACCTGCTGGACGAACTCGAAGAACTTCCGCACCTCGGCCGCCGTGGCGCGCGGCGCATAGATGGTGTCCTCCGGCTGGATCACGAACGATCCGGCCGTGAAGAAGCCGGACGCCTCCTCCAGGTTCAGGCGATAGACCACCGGCACGCCGCGGAGGGTCGGCGGCTGGGTGACCCCCAGGGCCTGGGCCACCTCGGGCCTTTCGAAGCGGAAGACCAGGACCGAGCGGGCGTTGGCGAAGTTGTCGTTCAGCCCCCCGGCCCGACCCAAAGCGCCGGCGAGGGTCAGTTCGCCAGCCGGCATGTCGGCCTCGCTGACCGTGCCCAGAGCCCCAAAGCTGCGGAACCGCCGAGGCTTGTGGACCAGATTGATCTGGTCGCCCCTCTGCAGGTTGACGTTCTCACCGAAGTCGCTGGTCACGGCCGTCATTGGGGCGGAGTAGGTCTGGTCGCCACGCCGGATCTGAACGTCGATGTCCTGCACCGGCTGAGCCGCGCCGCCGGCCTCGGCGATCACGTCCAGGATCGTGCTCGCATTGACCGAAAGAGGCACCCGCCCCGGTTCGTTGACCTCGCCCAGGATGGTGACGGTGTTCGAGGCGTTCTCCTCGATGGTCACCGAGACCTGCGGATTGCCGACCCGCCCGGCCAGGGCGCGCCGGATCGCATTGCCCGCTTCGGTGGTCGTCAGCCCGGCCACGCGCACGGCGCCGCCGAACGGCACAGTGACGGTGCCGCCCCGGTCGACCGCGACACTGGGCAGGGCCTGGGTGCCGGAGCGGATCGCCTGGCTGCTGGAGCCGCCGCCGAACAGGGTGCCCGACGGTTCGAAAATGGAGATGGACAGCAGGTCGCCCTCGCCGATCACATCGACCCGCTCGCTGCTGGACGCAGCCGCCAGCGAGCCGAGATAGCGGCCCGGCACGGCCCGGATGCGCTCCGCGGCGGCGTAATCGAGCTCGACGATGGCATAGTCGGCACCATCCGCGTCCTCCACGGCCCCGCGATCGACCGCCCGACCCGAGGGTCCGTCGCGCGGCAGGGTCGAACATCCCGAGAGGAGGGCCGCGAGCGCGAGAGCGAGCAGTTTACGGGTCATGGCGTCCAGGCTTTGAATTCCCGGTCGTGATTACCGGCCTTTAGCCGCCGGGGCTAGAGCGTGTTCGGCGCACGCCGCTCAGGCCGCGCGCGCGGTCCGGGTCAGACCCACATGTTCGGCGACCTCCGCGAAATGCCGGTCCCAGGTCGGCGCCACATAGGGCGGGGCCTTGGGGGGATGGCGGGTAGCCTTCTCCAGCGCGTCCAGCCATCCGAGCCCGTCCAGGGGATCGATCAGCCGGGCATTGGGCACGAGTTCGCGGTGGGCCGGAATGTCCGAGGCGATCAGCGGCACGCCCAGAGCCGAAGCCTCCACCGCCGGCAGGTCGAAGCCCTCGACCGAGGAGGGCGCGACCAGGGCGCGGGCGCTGGCCATCAGGGTCGCGAGGGCCGAATCCGGCAGGTCGGAGGCCTGATGCACCAGACCGCGCAGCGCCGGCGATCGCTCCAGGTGATCCAGCACGGCCTCGTTCTCCCAGCCGTAGCGCCCCACCAGAACCAGCTGGGGCGCGGCCTCGGCCATCTTCTCCTGCAGCCGTCGCCAGATGGTCAGCAGGAAGGCCAGGTTCTTCCTCGCCTCGATCGTGCCGATGTGGACGAAATACGGCCGGGGCGTCGGGGCCGCCGGAGGAACCAGGAAGGTCGGTTCCAGCCCCAGATGCACCGCATCGATCGGCGGCGGCGTGATCCCCTCTCGCGCCGCGAAGGCCGACAGTTCGGACGCCGTGTAGTGCGAGTTCACCAGGATGCGCGACGCATGGCGCAGGGTCGTCATGACGCGGTCGCGATGCTTGATGTCATCGCCAGGCCGGCAGAACTCGGGGTGGGTGATCGGGATCAGGTCGTGCAGGAGAATGATCCGCTCGATTCCCCGCTCCGCCAGCTCGCGCAGGATGCCGGGATCGCCCAGGCCGGTGTGACCGACGTTGAAATACAGGCTGCTGTCGGGCAGGCCCTGGATCCACTGCGAGCGGAACATCTGTTTGAAGACCCGGGCGCGCCGGCCCGGCGTGCGGCCGGGGTGGGCCGGCGGTTCCCCGATGACAGATTCCGCTGCCTTGGCGCCACTGGCGAGGGCCGTCATCAGCCGCATCTCGTCGGGCGTCAGCGAGCGTTCGAAAAAGTCTCCGGTCCAGCGCGACCGCAGGGTCTGGACGCAGCGCCGGAACCACGGTTCATCGACCGCGATCAGCTGATCCTGACGCGACCGGACCGGCGTCACGGCGACGTCGGGCAGCGACAGCAGCCATTCGGCATAGGCCAGGCATACCCGGTCCACGCCGGTGGGCGCGGTGCGCTCCGCCCTGCTGAGCAGGCGGCTCGCATCGAACAGGACCGACCGGGTCAAGAGACCCCGACGCGCGAATAGACTTCGGCCAGGCGCGCGCGATAGGCCTCGACCGAGAACTTCGCCGCCTGGATCCGGCCGCGCCGCTCCAAGTCCTCGCGCAGCGCGTCGTCGGCGTCCAGCGCCTGCAGCCCGCGTGTCAGGGCCGGGACGTCGTAGGGGTCGACGCTGATCGCGGCGTCGCCCGCGACCTCGGGCAGGGACCCTCCGGTCGAGGTCAGGACCGCGGTGCCCAGCGCCATGGACTCGAGCACGGGCAGGCCGAACCCTTCGTAGAGCGAAGGGAACAGGGTCGCCTTCGCCCCCCGGATCAGGCTGATCAGCATGGAGAAGGGCAGGTATTCATAGCGCCGGATGCGCTCGGCGCTGGGGCCCTTGTCGGCGATGACCTGGTTCATCAGGGCCGTCTCGGGTTCGTCCAGCCAGGCCCGGCCGCCCACGACGACCAGAGGCGTCAGGCAGCCCGACGCCAGATAGGCCTCGACCACGCGACCCAGGTTCTTCTTGGGCTCGATCGCGCCAAAATGCAGGAAATAGTCCTTCCAGCCCAGGTCGAACACGCCCTGAAGCTCCCGCGTGACATCGGCCTCTGACCGGTTGGTCAGGGCGGCCGGCAGGTGGACGGCCTGATAGGTGTTGGTCACCCTGTCCTCGGACACGCCCAGCATCCGGATCACGTCCTGCCGCGTGGTCTCGGACACCACGGCGATGTGGTCGGCGCGCCGCGCGATGGCCCGGCACAGGGCGAAATAGGCCGGCTTGTCATCCAGGGTGGTGTGCGGCAGCCGCAGCGGGATCAGATCATGGATCGTATAGACGTTGGGCACGCCCCGCGCATGCAGCGGCAGGGTCGCGGTCCAGTGCATCAGGTCCGGCTTCCCGGCTCCCCCGTCGGTGTCGAAATCGACCGGCGTCTCCTTGCGATAGGCCGAGAACGAGCGGTTGGCCCGGTAGTACAGGTCGTGCGCGGCCCAGAACGACGCCGCGTCCGGCCGCCCGCCGGCCCTTGTCGGCCAGAAGACCTCACCGCTGGGCGTGACCGGCCAGGCGGGGACGCCGGCGCGGCTGGTCAGTGTCTGGACATAGCGCGCGATGCGCTTGTTCTTGCGGGGCCGTTCGGCGTCGACCAGGGCGGTCTCGTTAAGCAGAGGGCGTTTGGATCGCTTGCGCGGCGGGCCGTACAGGACCTGGGTCTCGAAACCCAGGGCGCGCACGGTCGTCAACAGGTTCCGGCCATAGGTGGCGATGCCGGTGCCGCGCGTCATGGCGATGTTGTAGCCGTCGATGCACAGGGTCGGTCGGCGCGGCGCGGTCGTCGTCAACGGCGCGGCTCGCCCAGTTTCCACGACATCCGGCGACCTATCCAACTTCAGCCTTCGACGCGGTTGTTCCGAGCGTCCGGCGACGCACTGGGGCGGCCGGTCGGTTGGCGGCGTAGACCCTTGCCCCATGGGGGTCAACCGCGTGGACCCCGTCCGTCAGGAGACGTATCCGGCCTGCATCAGTTCGGCGACATGCACGATGGCGACAGGGCGCTGATCAGCGACCACGAACAGGTTCGAGATCTTGTTCGCCGTCAAGAGGTCGACGACGTCGCTCATGCGCTGGTCGGGGCCGACGGTGATCGGCTGGCGGCTCATGATGTCGGAGGCCGTGATGCGCGACACGTCGCTGGAGAATGCCCGGCGCACGTCGCCGTCCGTGATCATCCCGGCCAGGCTGCCGTCGTCGTCCAGCACCGCGACCGCGCCCTTGCGCCCGGCGGTGATGGCGGCCACCACCTCGGCGAAGGCCGCGTCGGTCGGCACGGTCGGGGGCGGGGCATGGTTGTCGCCCATCCATTCGCGCACGCTCTGCAGGCTCATGCCCAGGGAGCCGCCCGGATGGTGCATGCCGAAATCGGTGGCCGAGAAGCCGCGTCGGTCCATCAGCACCATGGCCAGGGCGTCGCCCAGCGCAAGGGTCATCAGGGTCGAAGTGGTGGGCGCCAGACCGTTCGGGCAGGCCTCGGCGACGCTGGGCATCACCAGGGGCACCGCCGACATCCGCGCCAGGAAGGACGACCCGCGCTGGGTCATGCCGATCACCGGAATGCCGTTCCTCTGGCAGAACAGCAGCGGGTCGCGCAGTTCGCGGCTCTCGCCCGAGTTGGAAATCGCCAGCAGGGTCGTGTCGTGGCGCAGCATGCCGAGGTCGCCGTGGCTCATCTCGGCCGGATGCACGAAGAAGGCGTTGGTGCCGGTGGACGCCAGGGTGGCCGCGATCTTGTTGCCGATGTGCCCAGACTTGCCGATCCCGGTCACCACGACATAGCCGGGCCGAGACAGGATCACATCCACCGCGCGCGCCAGGGAGCCGTCGATGGTTCGCTCCAGCGCCTCCAGGGCCTCGATGTTCAGCCGGATGACCGAGCGGGCGTGTTCGGTCATGGCCCCGACGGCTTCGGGGGATGCGGGCGAGGAGGGCGGGGCGTCGTGGGGCATGGTGACGGGTCTTTCGCGGGCAGTGCGGCGGTGTAGACCCTCCTTGGCGGGTTCCACAATCCAGGCGGCTGTTACCGAAGTTCAGCCTCCCAAGGTCAACCTTTGCCGCAGAAGGGCGTTAAGAGGTCGGGCGTCGATCACCAAGCGACAACATCAGCATCGAGAGACCATGCCGCCATCCGCCGGGACCCTGACACGCACCCTGCCGCCGCCGCCCGTCGCGTTCGACGGTCCTCTGGCCCTGTTCCTCGACATGGACGGGGTGCTGGCCGCCCTGGCGCCCACGCCCGAGGCGGTGGTCGCCGAGCCTCGCCGCACGGCCGTTCTCGAGGCGCTCGACCGGACGCTCGGCGGACGCATGGCCATCATCAGTGGCCGAACGATCGCTGAGATCGATCGCATCGCCGGGGGCGCGGCGCGATCGGCGTCAGGTGTGCACGGGCTGGAGCGCCGTCGCCGTGACGGCAGCCTGGACCGCGCGGAGGCCAGTCCCCGCGTGGCGGACGCCGTGGCCGCGTTTCGCGACTTCGCCGCCGCCCATTCCGGCGTGATCGTCGAGGACAAGGGTGTGTCAGCCGGTCTCCACTATCGTCAGGCCCCCGAAGCGGGGACCCAGGCTCGCGCCTTGGCCGAAGGTCTCGCGACCGACACGGGGCTGGTGCTGCAACCCGGCCATATGGTGCTGGAACTCAAGACACCCGGCGCTGACAAGGGGCGGGCCCTGTCCGCCTTCATGGCTGAAACCCCTTTCGCCGGGGCCCTGCCGGTCATGGCGGGCGATGACCTGACCGACGAGGCAGGCTTTAGCGCCGCCGAGGCGCTGGGCGGGTTCGGCGTTCTGGTCGGGCCCGGGCGAGAGACCGCGGCCCGCTACGGCCTGCCCGACGTGCCAGCGGTGCTGGACTGGCTGGAAGCCGTGGTGGAGGCCCGGGCATGACCGGCGCGACGCCCGCCCGGCCGGGCCTCGACCTCGCCCCCATCGGCAACTGCGCCATCTCGGCCCTGATCGACCGGGCGGGGCGCTACGTCTGGGCCTGCGCGCCTCGCGTGGACGGTGATCCGGTCTTCTCCGCGCTGATGGACGGAGACGCGCCCGATCACGGCTTCTGGTCGATCGAACTGGATGGGTTGGCCTCCACCTCTCAGTCCTATGTCCGCAACACGCCGGTGCTGCGCACCGTTCTGACGGACGACGAGGGGGCCTCGCTCGAGATTCTCGATTTCGCGCCGCGCCACAAGAAGCACTCCCGCACCTATCGGCCCCTGGCCTTCGCGCGGATCGTGAGGCCGCTTCAGGGCTCGCCACGGATCCGTATGCGGCTGCGTCCTTCCGCCGACTGGGGCGCGCGCAAGGCAGACTGCACCTCGGGCTCCAACCACATCCGCTATCAGTGCACGGACATCACCCTGCGGCTGACGACCGATTGTCCAGTCTCGCATGTGCTCGAAGAGCGCGTCTTCCGGCTGGAGCGGCCGCTGGCCTTCTTCCTGGGGCCCGACGAAGGTTACGACCAGGAGGTCGGAGCCGGTGTTTCGGCCACCCTGGACCGCACCGTGGCCTATTGGACCGACTGGATCCGCACGCTCTACATCCCCCTGGATTATCAGGAGGCGGTGATCCGGGCGGCGATCACCCTGAAGCTGTGCGTCTACGAAGAGACCGGAGCCATCGTCGCGGCCCTGACCACCTCGGTGCCCGAGTTTCCGGAGAGCGGCCGCAACTGGGATTATCGCTACTGCTGGATCCGCGACGCCTACTACACCGTCCGGGCCCTGAACCGTCTGGGCTCGGTCGATATCCTGGAGAACTACCTCGGCTATCTCCGGAACCTGGTCGATGCCTCGGCGGGCGGCCATGTCCAGCCGGTCTATGGCGTCGGGCTGGAGGAGGATATCGACGAGCGCATCGTGACCTCGGTCGAGGGCTATCGCGGCATGAAGCCGGTGCGCGTCGGCAATCAGGCGCGCGAGCACCTGCAGCACGACGTCTACGGACAGATCGTCCTGCCCCTGGTCCAGAGCTTCTACGATCAGCGCCTGCTGCGCCCGGGCTCGCTCGATGATTTTCACCACCTGGAGAAGGTCGGCGATCGCGCCTTCGCCTTGCACGACCAGGTCGACGCGGGCCTGTGGGAGTTCCGGACGATCGCGCGTGTGCATACCTATTCGTCGGTCATGTGCTGGGCCGCCTGCGACCGTCTGGCCAAGGCCGCCGACCACCTCGGCCTGCCGGAGCGGGGCCGGGTGTGGGCCGAGCGCGCGACGACAATCCGGACTCGGATCGAGGCGGAAGCCTTCCTGCCCGACGAGGGCCGCTTCGCCGCCAGCTATGGCGGGCGCGAGCTGGATGCCTCGCTGCTGCAACTGGTCGACCTGGGCTTCCTCGACCCGATGGACCCGCGCCAGGTCGCGACCTTCGACGCCATTGAACGGGATCTGAAGAAGGGGTCCTATCTGTTCCGTTATGTCGAGCCGGATGACTTCGGCGAGCCCGAGACCGCCTTCAACTTCTGCACCTTCTGGTTCATCGAGGCCCTGCACCAGAACGGCCGTGACGAGGAAGCCCGAGAGATCTTTGAGCAGATGCTCAGTCGTCGGACCCACGCGGGCCTGCTCAGCGAGGATATCCGCGTCGAGGACAACGAACTGTGGGGCAACTATCCCCAGACCTATTCTCTGGTCGGCATCATCAACTGCGCCGTCCTGCTCAGCCGGTCGTGGACCGATGTCCGGTAGGGCCTCGAGACGCGATCACGAGATTGCGATGCAGCCGACCGCCAGCTTGGCCGTTAGGGGCGCGTCATGACCCGCCTGATCGTCGTCTCCAACCGCGTTTCCGCCCCTGTCGACCCCGCCGCTGGCTCCGCCGGAGGCCTCGCCATGGCCCTGTCGGCCGCCCTGCGAAAATACGAAGGCCTGTGGTTCGGCTGGTCCGGCGAGACGATCGAGCATTTCACCGGCGAGCTGAAGACCGAGGACCGCGCCGGGGTCGAGGTGGCGCTGGTCGATCTCGAGGCGCAGGACGTCGAGGAATATTACAACGGCTATGCCAACAAGACCTTGTGGCCGCTGTTCCATCATCGGGTGGACCTGACGGCCTATGAGCGGTCCTATGGTGAAGGGTATGAGCGGGTGAACCGGCGCTTCGCCGAAACCCTGGCCCCCCTGATCCAGCCCGATGACATCATCTGGGTCCACGACTATCATCTGATCCCCCTGGCGCGGGACCTCCGGCGTCTGGGGATCACCAACCGGATCGGCTTTTTCCTGCACACGCCCTGGCCGGCGCGGCAGCTGCTGGTCACCCTGCCGCATCACCGACGGCTGGTCGAAAGCCTGTTCGCCTATGATCTGATCGGCTTCCAGACCCAGGAGTGGCTGGACCTGTTCCGCGACTACGTCATCTCAGAGGCGCGGGGCGAACTGGCGGGCTATGGCGGGCTCGAGGCCTTCGGTCGTGAAGTGCGGATCGGGACCTTCCCGATCGGCATCGACGTCGAGGGCTTCATGGAGGCGCGGGACTCGCGGGAAGGCGTTCGGACCTACGACCGCATGGCGGCCTCGGCGGCTTTCCGCTCGATGATCGTCGGGGTCGATCGGCTGGACTACTCCAAGGGGCTCGAGGAGCGGATGCTCGGCTATGAGCAGTTCCTGCAGGACCACGCCGAAATCCGCGGCGACGTCTTTCTGGTCCAGGTCACCCCCATCAGTCGCGACGAGGTCGATACCTATCAGGACATTCGCGCCCGCCTGGACTCGCTCGCCGGACGCATCAACGGCGAGTTCGCCGACATGGACTGGCAACCGATCCGCTATCTGAACCGCAGCTATCGCCGGGACCAGCTGGCGGGCATCTATCGCGCGGCGAAAGTCTGTCTGGTCACCCCGCTGCGGGACGGGATGAACCTGGTGGCCAAGGAATACGTCTGCGCCCAGAACCCCGACGATCCGGGCGTGCTGATCCTGTCGCGCTTCGCGGGGGCGGCCGAACAGATGGGCGAGGCCCTGCTGGTCAATCCGTTCAGCCGCGAGGAGGTCGCCGACGCCATCCACCGCGCCCTGACGATGCCACTGGATGAGCGCATCCGGAAATGGCAGGCGCTGATGAAGGTCGTTCAGGACACGGACGTGGGCCTGTGGCGCGACGCCTATGTCGGAGCCCTGAAGGCGATCCAGCTTTCGGGCGGCGACGACGACGCTGTACCCGCCCGGGCGGCCTGATCAGGCCGCCTGTTCCAGACCGGTCGCGTTGTCCCGCGCCGCCGCCCTGCCGCTGGAGGGCCGCGCCGCCAGCCGATCGAGGTAGCGGTCGAACAAGGGACTGTCGGGCAGCATCGGCCGGACCCAGGTCAGGGTCGAACCGACCATCACATCGGCGACCGTGAACCGGTCGCCCATCAGGAACGGCCCGCTCCACAGCGCATCCATCAACCGATCCATCGCCGCCTCGTACCGGGCGACGGCGAAGGCGTCGCTCGCTCCCCCCATCCGGGTGAACAGGGCCGGCTCCAGTTCGCCCGCCGCCCAGGTCAACCAGGTCAGAAGGGCGCCCCGATCCGGCGATCCGACGGGTGCGCCGACGCCCGCTTTGGGGTGCAGGTCCGTCAGATACAGTGCCACCGCCGCCGATTCCGTGATCAGGGCGCCGTCATGGATAAGGGCAGGCACCTTGCCGTCGGGGTGCGGGTTCCGGGGATCGCCCTCTCCGACCCTCTGGCCATTGCGATGCGCGATCTCGCAATAGACGACCTCGACGTCGGCCCCAAGTTCCTCGATCAGCCAGAGGATGCGGGATGAACGGGTTTGGGGAGCATGGAACAGCGTGAGCATGACGGGATCTCCATCTTCGCGAGGTCCGGAAGTGGCGTTCCGGTGTCGATGGATTGACTACCGCCACCCTGCTGCCAGCATGCTGTCAGCAGCGTCGCCGTAAGGTCGGTTCGTCGGCTCGACGGGCCTCAGCGAGGAGAATCGCGCTCAAGCAGCGAGGGACCGCGTCCCAAGCGCTAGCGCCACCAAAAGATGCGCAAAGCCGACCGCCTGTTCCAGATCGTCCAGCTGCTTCGCCGCAGCTCTCGACCGGTCACGGCCGAAGCCATGGCGGCCGAGCTGGAGACATCGAAACGCAGCGTCTATCGCGACATCGCCGCCCTGATGGGCCAGCGCGTGCCGATCCGGGGCGAGGCGGGCGTCGGCTATGTGCTCGACACCGGCTTCGACATGCCGCCCCTGATGCTGACGTCGGACGAGATCGAGGCGGCGGTGCTGGGGGCCCAATGGGTGGCGGGCCGGGGAGATCCGGCGCTCGCCCGCGCCGCCCGCGACCTGATCGCCAAGATCGCCGCGACCGTGCCCGAGCGGCTCCGACCCATGGTGCTGGAGCCCGCCGTCTCTACGCCGAGCTGGAACGTGCTGCCGGAAGCCATCGACATGGCCGCCGTCCGCCACGCCATCCACGGCGCTCGCAAGGTCGCGCTGCACTATCGCGACGAGAAGGAGGCCGAGAGCCGCCGCACCGTGTGGCCCTTCCAGATCGCCTATCGCGACACGACGCGCATCGTCCTGGCCTGGTGCGAGATGCGGGACGACTTCCGCATGTTCCGCACCGACCGCGTCCTGGATGCGACGGTGCTGGAGGACCGCTACCCCGCCCGCCCGGCGCCGCTCAGGGCGAGATGGCGCGCGGAAATGACCGCCCGCTACGGCGATGCGCACTGACTGAAGATCAGAAGATCTCGAACAGCCCCGCGGCCCCGCCCTGAAACGCTTCGCGTTTCGGTTCGAATTCCAGCGTGGTCGCGGCTTTCGGGCTGTTCTCAGTAGATCTCGAACAGCCCGGCCGCGCCCATGCCGCCGCCGACGCACATGGTGACGACGCCATACTTGGCCCCGCGCCGCTTGCCCTCGATCAGGACGTGTCCGGTCATGCGCGCTCCCGACATGCCGTAGGGGTGGCCGATCGAGATCGCGCCGCCCGAGACGTTCAGCCGGTCCATCGGAATGCCCAGGGTGTCGGCGCAATACAGGACCTGGACCGCGAAGGCCTCGTTCAGCTCCCAGATGCCGATGTCGTCGACCGTCAGGCCGTGGCGCTTGAGCAGTTTGGGCACCGCATAGACCGGGCCGATCCCCATTTCGTCCGGTTCGCAGCCCGCCACCGCTATGCCGCGATAGGCGCCCAGCGGCTGAAGGTTGCGCTTCACCGCCTCGCCCGCCTCCATGACGACCGAGGCCGAGGCCCCGTCCGAAAGCTGGGACGCATTGCCCGCCGTGATGAATTCGCCCTGCTGGATCTCCTCGCCCCCGCCGAACACGGTCTTCAGCGACTTCAGGCCCTCCAGGGTCGTGTCGGCGCGATTGCCCTCGTCCTTCGACAGGGTCACCTCCTTCGACGAGGTCTGGCCTGTCGCCTTGTCCGCGACCAGCATGGTGGTCGTCATCGGCACGATCTCGGCGTCCAGCCGCCCTTCGGCCTGGGCGGCGGCGGTGCGCTGCTGGGACTGAAGCGCATATTCGTCCTGGCGGTCGCGGCTGATGCCATAGCGGCGCGACACCACCTCGGCCGTCTCCAGCATCGACATATAGATGTGGGGCGACAGCGTCAGCAGCGCCTCATCCTTCATCCGGTACAGGTTCATGTGCTGGTTCTGGACGAGCGAGATCGACTCCAGCCCGCCACCGACCGCCATCTTCTGCTGATCGAACACCACCTGTTTCGCCGCCGTGGCGATGCCCATCAGGCCCGAGGCGCACTGCCGGTCGATGGTCATGCCGGGGACAGAGGAGGGCAGGCCGGCCGCGAGCGCGATCTGGCGCGCCACATTGGTGCCGGTCCCGCCCTGCTGCAGAGCCGCCCCAAGGACCACGTCCTCGATCTCGGCCGGATCGACGCCGGCACGGGCCACGGCGTGCTTGACCGCGTGCGCTCCCAGCTGCTGCGGCGCGGTGTCGTTGAACGCCCCGCGATAGGCGCGCCCGATCGGGGTCCGGGCCGTCGATACGATCACCGCTTCACGCATGGCATTCTCCCTTGGGGGCTACCGCTCGCGACGCGGTCGCTCGCTGCTTGAGCCCATCGTTGCCTCTACGCTAAGCGCCTGCCGCTGCGTCAAGGCAAGGCCCTTGCGCCTCAAGCAGCGAGGCTCCGCGAGCCGAGCGTAGGCGCGGTGGCGTCAGCCGCCCAAGGCACCCTGCGCCTTGGTCAGCTCGATCATGCCCTGGGCCGCGCCCATCTCCGGCACGATCTCGCCGGCGCGGTCGCTGATTTCGGCGAAACGGGCCGCGATCTGTTCCGGCGCGTCGTCGCCGACGACCCGGATGCCCTGGGTCAGGGTCACATAGGCCCGCTCGAATCCACCCGCGCCGGCCCCCAGGATGCAGCGGGTCGGCGCGTCCTGGCTGACCAGATACAACAGGCCCGGCGTGACCAGTTCGGGTCCCAGGGCCTCCAGCGGCAAGGCCGCGCCCAGGTCCTCGGTCATGCGGGTGTGGGCCGTGGGGGCCAGGCAGTTGACGCGGATGTCGTTCTTGGCCCCCTCGATCGACAGGGTCTGCATGAAGCCGACCAGCGCCATCTTCGCCGCGCCGTAGTTCGCCTGGCCGAAGTTGCCATAAAGGCCGGACGACGAGGTGGTCATCACGATCCGGCCATAGTTTCGCTCCCGCATGCCGTCCCACACCGCCTTGGTGCAGTTGACCGCCCCCATCAGGTGAACGTCGACGACGAAGCGGAAATCCTCGATCTCCATCTTGGCGAAGGTCTTGTCCCTCAGGACGCCGGCATTGTTGACCAGAATGTCGACCGAGCCCCATCGCGCGGTGGCGTCTGCGACCATCGCCTTGACGGCCTCGACGTCGGTGACCGAGGCCCCGTTCGCCATGGCTTCTCCCCCCGCCGTCTCGATCTCGGCCACCACGGCCTCGGCCGGCGACTGGGACCGACCTGATCCGTCGCGGGCCACGCCCAGGTCGTTGACGACGACTTTCGCGCCCCGGGCGGCCAGAGCCAGGGCATGGGACCGACCAAGGCCTCCTCCGGCACCCGTCACGATCGCCACCTTGCCGTCGAATCGAATCGTCATTGTTGAAACGCCTCCATGCGTCCTTGCCTGATATCAGCCCCGGCCCGATCGCCAAGAGGAGGATATGTGTTGAAACGGCGCCACAGTCGCCCTATTCCCGACGCGGATCGGGAACCGGGGACCCACTCTGCCGTTCGGCCCGGTGAGCGTCGCGTGTAAGCGTGGCCTTTGGGCAATCAACTCGACATGAGGACTGACATGAAGCTGAAACTTCTCGCCAGCGTCGCGGCCATCGGCGTTCTCGCCGCTGGC